>DZDI01000142.1 GCA_022730455.1 Phycisphaera mikurensis
CGAGGAAGCCGCGCCGCAGAGGCCGGTCAAAAGACGTGCCGCCCCAGAGGGTGTGGCGTAGACGCCCCGTCTGCGGCGTTCTCGGGACTCTGCGACTCATCTTCACCAGAGTCGCCGTCGGCCCGACGCCTTGCATCCGGAGCGTTTCCGGCACATCGCAGCTCTGCTATTACTTGGAGAGACTCCTGGTCGACCACATGGGCGAATACGCGTTCGCTCTGACTCAACATGCGCTCGGTCTGGTATTGGCTTGGGGGGATGGCCGTTGTCATCTATAATCGAGGTTGATGAGGTCAGAGTGCGGCTGTATTTTTGATGGTAAAACCTCGCGGGATGGACGGCATTAAGAATTGAAACAGGTGTACCTTGAAACTTTTGGCTGTCAAATGAACGTGCTTGACAGCGAGCTGGTTGAGGGCCAACTCCGTGCCTTGGGCTATCAATTTGTGTCTAAGCCGGAGGCGGCCGACATCGTACTCTACAACACCTGCTCGGTACGGCAAAAATCCGAAGATAAGGTGTTATCGCGATTGGGTTTAATGGGCATTCGGAAGGAATCTGACCCGAATTTACTGGTGGGCGTCATTGGATGTATGGCTGAGCGAGATGGCGGGGCCCTGCTCAAGCGCATGCCTCAGGTTGACCTGCTGTGCGGCCCAGGCGAACTCGATCGACTGCCCACGCTGCTTGAGAATGTCTATAAAACCGGGCGGCAACAATCAGCGCTGACGGGGAATCAGTCACGGCGAAGTGCTCTGACCGCAGACCTGCATGATGACCATCTGGAAGCATTGGATTTATCACGGTCATTTTCACCGGAGAAAAGCCGGCATCAGGCGTATATCCGTATTGTGCGGGGTTGCAATAAATTTTGTACGTATTGTGTGGTGCCATACACACGCGGTCCGGAGGTCAGCCGATCGCCCGTGGCGATTTATGACGAGGCCCGGCGCTGCATGGACGCTGGCGCTCGCGAGATAACACTGCTGGGCCAGACCGTGAATCACTATCGCCATGCGCAAGATCAACGATCAACGCCCGACGGGCCGACGCAGCGGGTCTTTACTTTTTCCGATTTACTGGCCTATCTGCATGACAGGCTGCCGGATTTACCGCGACTGCGCTTTATCACCAGTTACCCGGCGGATTTTGGTGATGATATTTTGGATACGATGAGAGCCTGTCCGCGTATCTGCCGCTATCTGCATATTCCCGCACAGTCAGGGTCCAACCGCATCCTTAAACTGATGAATCGTGGGTACACGGTTGAGGGATATTATGAGTTGCTGGACCGGGCGCGGCAGCGCATGGCGGATATCGTTCTGGCGGGAGATATGATCGTCGGATTTCCAACCGAAACCAACGAGGATCATGAACTTTCACGGAAGCTGATTGAGAAGGCACGTTACAAAAATTGTTTCATTTTCAAATATTCGCCTCGACCGGGAACGGTAGCCATCAAGCGACATCCGGATGATGTGCCCGAAACTGAAAAGCGAAGACGTAATAACGATCTGCTCCATCTGCAGGACAATATTTCTGAACAGCAAAACCGGGACCTTATCGGCCAGACGGTGGAAGTGCTGTGTGAGGGTCCCAGCGGATGGCATAAATCAGCCGAATCCGTTATCGCCGGAGATGGAAAAAATCTTCCGACCGCACCGCCGGTGGAGCTTGGCGCGAAGCTCTCCATTGCGATGGAGCGAAAGGGCAATGCAGGCGAACCACGTACCGCCACGAGTGCGGTTGAGCAGCTTATGGGACGGACACGGGGAGACCAGATTGTGGTTTTCGACGGACCGCCGGCGCTGGAAGGACAAATTGTTTCTGTTCAGGTGCGTACCGCCCATGCCATGACGATCTTTGCGTCGCTGGTCGAGACACGTTAAATAACATTGATTGGCGGCAATTCGGTGACGGCTGCGTCCCATTACCTTTGTGCATAACCGTTGCTCGCCTGCTTATGGGACGATCGGGCTCACCTAATTTTCATATTTTGCACTTGAAGTTTTCTCATGTTTTTCGATATCATAAACGGGCAAGCGGTCTTGGTTCGGTTTGCAGCCCGTCGCGATTGAGCAAAGCGAGCCTGACAATTTCAAACTGAGGGTAGGAGAGAAACAATGGCAGCCAGTTCTGAGCTTGATATCTACTTGGCAGAAATCCGTAAGCTACCTTTGCTGACACCCGAGCGAGAGAGGCAATTGGCAGAAGGCGTGGTCCGCGGGGACAAGGCCGCGCGCGACGAATTAATCCGATGCAACTTGCGGTTGGTGGTGAGCGTGGCGCGGCAGTTTACCCGTCGTGGACTCTCACTGGTAGACATCATCGCCGAAGGCAATGTAGGTTTGATTCGGGCAGTGGAATTATTCGATCCAACATTTCAAACGCGCTTCAGCACTTATGCCACGTGGTGGATACGACAGGCGATCCGCAAAGCCATTTCCACGACGACCCACTCGGTCCGCGTCCCCATTTATATGAACGCCAAAATCCGTGCCATGCACGATGCCACCGCTCGTTTTCAGAATGGAAATGGCCGCCGGCCCGACAGCGCCGAACTGGCAGCCGAGATGGGCACTACGCAGCGCCAGACGGAGCTCTTTGAGAAAGCCAGTCGCACGCGTCGCGTCAGTCTGCAAGCCAGCGATCCGACCGGCAATAAAGCTTCTGCAGGTGAACTGATTGTCGATGCCAATAGCCAACCGCCAGAATCGCAAATGGAGGCCGCCGAAGTGATATCCATGATTCGGCACTACGTGCGATACTTGAATGAACGCGAGGCGTCGATTGTCACATGGCGGCATGGGCTGGATGGCAACCCTGCATGTACCCTTGGTCAAATTGCCGCGCGCGTGGCGTTGACGCGGGAGCGAGTGCGTCAAATTGAACTTCAGGCCATGCGTAAATTGCACCTCATCATGAACGATCGGCAGTACATGCTGGAAGAACCCACCACCCGGGTGCGGGGGGCATTGCGTAAGATGGCGTAGGCTGTCCCGGCACCAAGAAGGCCGCAAAGACGCCGCCAGCTTCTATGAACCGCCGTCGAGCAATTCAAGTCTGGCAAACGCCACGACCAGCGTTTTTCGCCCCACTTTACGAAAATCAATAACGGCTCGGGAATTATCACCATTTTCAAAATAATCTTCTACCCGTCCCACACCGAAAAGCGGGTGTCGCACCAGCATACCCCGACGAAACTTGCCGGTGGATGAGGGCGGCGTTGCACTGGCCGAAGTATTTTCCATCGGCAACCCCCGCGGACGTTTGGGATGGTACTGAACGTTATCGCGATATCCCGGTGATCCTGCCGGTCGAACCTGTCGAAATGCATCAAACATTTCAATGCAATCTTTGGGAAGTTCGCACACGAAGCGTGAGTGGGTACGGCTTTCGGTGAAACCGCGCGTCATGCGACTCAAGGCACCGGTGAGGATGAGCCGCTTTTTAGCACGGGTCATGCCGACAAACGCCAATCTGCGTTCTTCTTCCATATCGGCATCATCGTGATTGGCTTTGGAAAACGATCGCGACATAGGCAATGTGCCCTCTTCGAGGCCGATCATAATAACCAGAGGGAATTCCAAACCTTTGGCGGCGTGCAGGGTCATAAGGGTGACTGAACCTCTCTCATCTTTCAGCTTATCGACATCGGACACCAAGGTGACCTGCTCCAGATATTCGCTCAGTGTACCCGTGGGATTCTGCGTGGTGAATTCTGCCGCTACATTTATAAACTCAAGCAGATTGTTCACACGTTCCACTTCCTCGGCATCGCGTTTGTCATGATCGATGAGTTTGAAGATGCGCAGCATTCGATCCAATAAGGCCGCCATACCCCGCAGAGATTTATTGGGTGGGATGGAGGCATCTACTTCCGGCGGACCTTCCGTATCGGTACCGGCGCTGCCACCGTGTTCATCCGCTGAGATATTCCCGGCTACCGCAGCATCGTCGCTTGCCCCACGACTATGTGCGGCAAACAGCCGATCTTCGTGCACGTCATTGGCAAAATCCGGGACGGGCCAATCGGTCTCGCCTAAAGAATCAGACGCAGGAGTTTCATGCCATATTGCCGCGCCTGCCGGAGCGGCCGAGCGCCCAAGCAGATGCGGAAATTCAGATCGGCACGTTTCCAAATGATGGGCAAACACTTTTGCCGCACTAGCGGCCTTTTTGGTAAGCCCCTCGATCTGATGGGCCTGAGCGCAGGCTTGCACCAAGTTGATGCCCGTTTCCTGAGAATACGAGATGATGTGGTCCATACTGCCGGGCCCGATGCCGCGTGCGGGCACATTAATAATCCGTTCAAAACTGACGCGGTCGGAGGGATTGTTCAGGAGCCGCAGATAGGCGAGCGCGTCTTTGATTTCCTTACGTGCATAAAACTCGGTGCCACGGACAATCTGGTACGGAATAGCAGCTTCCATAAGCGAGTCTTCCAGCACGCGTGATAAAGAATTAATACGATACAGGACAGCCATTTCATCCCATCGCATTTTATGCTGATCAAACATTTCACGCAGTTGGCGCGCGACATGGCGGGCTTCTTCGCGTTCATCGGCGGCATAAATTATTTTGATGCGGTCGCCCTGCTCATTGTCGGTCCAGAGGGATTTATTTTTCCGCTGGATGTTGTTGACAATTAAAGCCGAGGCGGCTTTGAGAATGGTTTTGGTGCTGCGATAGTTTTGCTCCAGCCGGACGACTTTGGCGTTCGGAAAATGCTGTTCAAAATCAAGAATATTGCCGAGATTTGCACCGCGCCAACCGTAAATGGACTGATCGGGATCTCCGGTGGCACAGATGTTATGATGCTTTAAGGCCAGCATATGGCAGATAATAAATTGGGCATGATTGGTATCCTGATATTCGTCGATCAAAATATATTGAAATCGGTCCTGGAGCTGAGCGCGAACGTCGGCGTTATCGCGCAACAGCATGGCCATTCGAAGCAGCAGATCATCAAAATCCACCGTATTATTTTCTTTCATAATCTGTTCATAGGCGGCAAAAGCCCGGGCAATGTTACGCGACGAAAAGTCGGTGTTATGGGCAGCAAACTGTTCAGCCAACTGCAGACGATTTTTGCTTTTGCTGATGGCAGATAATAAGCGGGCCGGGGGCAATAGCTCCGCACTGATACTCGACCGCTCCAGGGCTAATTTGGCCGTCTTAGTCTGGTCCGAGCTGTCCATGATGCTGAAGTTGGAATCCAGCCCGGCAAACGATGCAAATTCGCGCAGCAATCGGGCACACAGGCTATGAAAGGTAGCCACCGTCACGCCTGCCCGCTGACGGCTGGAAAGAAACGTCAGCAGTTCACCAATACGTTGACGCATCTCCCCTGCGGCTTTGTTGGTGAACGTAACTGCAAGGATATTAAATGGAGCAATACCGACCGATGCCAGATAGGCCACGCGGCGTGTAATGGTGCGTGTTTTGCCGGAACCGGCACCGGCCAGAACCAGCAGAGGCCCGTCGACGTGGGTTACAGCCTCAATTTGTTCAGGGGTTAAATCTGCGAGGATGTCCGTCGTGTCCGCCATCTAGTTTCCCGGTATGCTGAGTCAAAATCTAAAACGCCCCACCAGCCCTGCGCCTGCCGAATCAAGCTTCAGGTCTCGCATGGGAGTCGCCATCACACAATCCCGCCGTTGAAGGCTCATTGCAATTTTAGCGATCAGCCGGAGAGTACCTGAGCAATATATCATTTTTTGGCCCGGAGCATAGCGTGTCATAAAGAGTTGGCGTTAAATTGAGATAATGGACAATTTCACCCGTGTTTTACACATCGAGACCACATACAATAGTGCTTGCACTAATCGGGTACTGGAGTAAATTTGGCATGGGGAAAAGCATTCATTGGTTTCGCAGAGACTTGCGTATTACAGATAATACGGCTTTGCAACTGGCCGCGAGACGGATGGATAGCGTTGTGGGCATGTTTGTAATTGACGAGAGGTGGTTTCCTGCCAAGGCCAGGAAGATGGGGGCATTTCAAGCACATTTTTGGCTGGGGAGTCTGCAGGAACTGGCCACTACCCTTGAAGCACACAAGATTCCGCTGCGGATTGTGCGTGCATCGGATCCGGTGGAGGTGCTCATCAATTTAGCTCAGCAGGTCGGCGCCGCACTCATTACGTACAATAAAGATTATGAGCCTGATCAGCTTGCCATGGATCGACGTCTGCATCGCGCGGCGGCCGAGGTGGGCATCGAGGTGGTCGGGACGAAAGACGCTGTGATATTCGAAGAATTTGAAGTGCTAACCGGAGCAGACACTGCATACACTGTTTTTTCACCCTACAAGCGAGCATGGTTGGCCAAATTAAGGACATGCGGCGATCTCTGGCGTGCCGCGAAATACCCACCGCTACGTTATGGCATCTGACCTGGTGCCGAGTGCAGAATCACTGGGCTACCCTGATGTTAGAGTGTCCATACCAATTGGCGAGTCCGGAGGCATTGCGATGATGGAGGATTT
>DZDI01000143.1 GCA_022730455.1 Phycisphaera mikurensis
CACAACCCCTTTGCCCACCGTCAATCCTAACTTGTAGGTGTGACAGAGCACTAGCGGACGCAAGAGTCTATGCCAGTCTTGGTCTATTTATGGGCAACTGGCTTTGCCGTCGGGTGATAAGCCAGTACGGTTGCTAATATGCCCTTTGTGCTGCCAGTTATTTTGGCATAATACCAGCCAGCCTGAGCCTGTAAGCCATCACTCAAAGTTCCGTCGTAAAGCACCACGTGCCGTAACTCCGGTAAGGCTATGGGATTATTAAACCTGCCCATCACCAGTGCTGCCAGCAGGCGGACGCGGCGATGCTGGCGATGCATGTAATTGTTCCAATGTGGAGCAATCAAACTCGAAAAATTATTGCTCTCTGGCGACAGCATGGCCGCCAACATAGCCGCGGGCACGCCCGGGTTAAAAGCATTGAGGGATCGCTCTATAATTGCCTTATCATGATGGTGTTTGAGAGTTACCACCGTTAATGCCGCTGCCACCGCACGCCGATAGTCCTGCCCCGTTTCTCCGTCGACGATGGTGGAATAGTCAATGATAGATTGCAGCAGTGTCGATCGATATGGGCAATGTGGCATCTGGGCGTATTGGAGACACCAATTTAAAAATAGCGGCTGACCGTCCAGAATAAGCCGCTTAACAGGCTGCCAAAAGTTTCGGTTTTCTGATGCCAAAAGTGCAGCCTTGGTCACACCTTGAAGTAATGGGGACTGCGATCGGCCTAAGGCGGCGATGTTGGACGGTTTGAATTGAGATGCGTATTCGATGGCGGCCAAGCCCAGCTCAATGCGAGAAATATCTCCTTTATGGCGAGCCGCGAGCACCTGCCAAATTTTCAGGCCCGCATAATCATGCATGGAGAGAAGCACCAGAGAAGCCTGCAACCGGGTGGAAAAACCTGACTGTGGTGACACTCCCATAGATGCAACCCACGGCCCGCAGATACGCAGTTTTGCACCGCCGACGCGTTCGATGAGTGCATTTTTTAGCGATTTTAAGCGCAACTCCGGGCGATGGACGATCGTGTAGAGAAGCGATAACCCGGTTTTTGTATCCGTCGCTGAAACGCCAGCCTGGATCAACTTCAGGGCTGCAAAATAACGAATCGAAGCCTGTGAACTGCGGCTGAGCATCAATAGGGATGGAGCCGCCACCTTTCCTTGGTGCCGATTCACCAATTCAGATGCCGCCATCAGTCGTTGACTGGACCGCGGTGCAAGTTGGGTAATCTGTTCCAACTGGGCATTGGTGAGAAACCCATGTCTCACCAGCACGGCGATGGCTAAAGTCAGTGCACTTGACGCGCGTATCCGCAAAAATGTGGGAATATCTATTACATCTGGATTCTTGCTGATGTAATTGGCCGCCAGTAGGCCACTAATCTTGAGTTCAACATTCGGGCTCCGGGCCATCTTCAAAAAATACGGCACCAGCGCTGGATCGCTTGTGCCGCGTAAATCTGCAATGATGGTGGCTGTGCCGGACCGACCATCTAAGGCCCTGTCCATAAGTGCTTCGAGTTTGGAAAGTACGGCTGGGTCGGCAGGTGGCAACGGGGCCGCCTTGGCTGCCGCGGCACGAGGTGCAGCAGCGGCGGAACCCGTCAACGCCAGCAGGCTCACGGATACAGTCCATATCGTGAGCATAATTGTTTTGGCAAACCACTTGTGACATCGATGATCCGGTGTCGGATCAGGGCGCGCCGCCAAATGCAAATTTTCATCATACCAATTATTCAACGCCCACCTTGAATCATGATTTCTGACTATCATCTTTATCCATGTACCAATTTCAGCATCCAATATGCCAACGGTGCCGCCAAGAGAGGAGAATCAAGCAGATCGAGTATACCGCCAAATCCTGGCAGCATGCCCGAATCTTTTACGCCGGCGTCGCGTTTGAGTAAACTCTCGAGCAGATCACCAAGCTGCCCGACACCGCCAAGAATCACACCCGCCGACGCACCTTCCCACCAACTGAATTCTGGCGAGCATAAGGTCAGAAAACCGCCTATCAACGCCGCAAAGCATAACCCACCTGTGAAACCTTCCCAAGTTTTTCCCGGCGATAGCCAAGGGATCAATTTATGGCGTCCAAAGAGTCGCCCAAAAGCATACGCACCAATATCCGCTCCTTTCACCATAAGGAGAATGGAGACAATCATACCGCTGGAATGTGTTAACCGTATCGGCATGTAAAAACCCGGCAGCACTCCAAGGTATACAATGGCCAAAAGTGATGCCCCGGCAGATGCCATCGCTCCATCCACGCGTTGATGCCGCGAGTACATCGCAAAGGCTCCAACCAACGCCAGTGCGAGAACCGTCGGCACGAGATAATGCGGTTTTACGGTGTAAAACCAGTGGGCGACGGTGATAGCAAATGGGGCCGCACCGTGCGGATGTTTCAGCAGCACAACGGCCAGTTGTTCAAGCCATGGCCAGAGCATACAAAGAATGGCTGAGGGAATGCATACGCGAAGCGAAATGGTGACATTTTCATGGGCCAGCAAGCGCCGCATTTCGATAATCGCTAAGGGGATTATCAACGTCAATGTTCCGGCTAATAAGATGCCTGGAGGAAATGAATAGTTTCTGTCTGGCCAGCCGATAGACTGAGTCTGGTCAAAGTAAAACATGACCAACAAGGCGATGCCAAAAAGAAGTCCGTAGACCAGACGCCACTTAAACATTTAAAATTCTCAACAAACCCTAAACGGGAGAAATCCTAGGGCATTGTCGATCGCTCGTCCATCCAAACGGCACTTGCCAGCTCTTTCGGTACGGTGAGGTTTGCCGCCACATGGGAATATTACAGACGTAATCATCATCGCTGGCGGCGCATCGGGGTATTAAAATTGTTCATGCTTAAAGGCCAAGGCGCGGTAGATCGCCTCAGTTAAAGCGGATCCGTGCAGTTTTTTCCTGGCACGGTTATACCACTTCACGGCACGTGCCCGAATGTTGTAGCGTTCTACACCATGGTAGGTTTTTGCAATACGCCACCACATGTCTCCCAGCGCCTTTTGCGCAAGGGGATCGGTTGGCTGCTGGGCATCATTGGCTGCTGCCTCTTGCACACGTCCTACTGGTGACCGTCGCAGGTAAGGCAGTCCTCGCTTCCAGTGACCGCTCACAAAACAGAGATATTCGCCAATGGCTTGATCTAATCTGGCGTTATTGTTTCCCTGGTTCACTGCTTTAACAGCGTGGCGATAAGCGGATCGATGCTGTTTCAAACTCTTGGCTGTGGCTTCCCATGCTGGTACCTGACCGGCGAAGTCTGCCATATGTAACTCAGAAACAATCTGAATTGCATCTTGAAGCAGCTTTGCGGCGCGGTGATAGTGATCCTTGTGTAGTGCACCGAGCACGGCGTCGTCAATCGATGCAAGGGGTGTCGATGCGGTCTGCTGCGCCAGATTTCGGAGTGGCTGACGAAATGGCCGGTAATCATGATCCTTGGCCATCCGAAACCAACTGTTGGCTAGGTCCATAGCCGCCGCTCCATCGAGTTCGCCCTCATCGAGCGTCTTCTGATCCGCATGGGCGATATTAACAAGTTTGGGATCGCCGCTTTTCAAGAGGTGATCGTTGGCTCGGGTCGTGTGCGATGAAAAGCAAGATAAAAAAAGACCAACAGTTGCATTGGCTTGCGTATCAAGTGGATGCGTCTTAAGCCTGTGCTTGGCGCGCCGGTACATTGCACAAAGTGGTGCCGCGGTTTGCGCCTTAGCCAACATCGGAACCAGTAATTTAAGGTATTGTTGCTGGCGATACCTCATGGCGACGGTTCCGCCGACACGGGCCATCCGTTCCGCGGATATAAAATGCATGGAACTCATCGCCTTACGTGTATATTGAGTTAGATTGTAGGCAAATGCCGTCGCCATCCACATTCGCATTTGACCTTCACCGAGCATTCGCTCGGCGGCGCGGGCCATCAGGCGATATTTATTTACTTTGTATTTGTTCCCGATGGCGACAATGGTCGGAAATAGCGTTCGTGGGTCTAATTGCAGCGTGGCCAAACGTACGATCGCCATCATTGCGGCATACCGCATGGCGGGATGCTGTCTGCCGCGTTCCTGCTCCACGTAGCGTCTATACAGCGCTGAATAAAACAGGTATTCTGCCCTATTGGTGTCAAGTGGATATTGATGTTGGAAATCAACCCTAAGTTGGTTGTTGTCGCGTTGTACCTCGCTTTCGGGTGGTATGGGCAGACGTTTATGCGTAGGCATTTTCAGTCTGATAAACGGGGATTCATCATCCCTACCACGCCGTATTACCGCTGGCCGGGTGGCTGCTCGGCTATTGGTGGCCTGTGCCGTCGAATCCACCACCCATCCTATTGGCATCGCCAACAAAGCCAGAACCCCGATGGCCATAGATTTCGTTATTTGGTTGCGACCGGATTCTTTCTCTGCAACGGTGGTGAGCTGGCGTGCCCTTGTCAGGTAACGGTTCAGTTGTGTTTGCCGCATCGGTACTACCTTTTTCTTCTGCTCGACTGCCTGTTCAGCTATGCTAACGTTTTCGGCAGAGATATATTCTAACTGTATCGGGAACCAGATGATTATTTTACTCTTGTGATTGGGGACTTTAGCTGGCGCTGCGCCATGCCGATATTGACATAACATCTGAATCTGTCTTCCAGAAATAAAGTTTAAAATATAAATCAAAAAAACTGATTATTGATATGTAATTTATCTATTTGATAGATGTGTTGGCGATTGTTATGCTCTTCTCCGTGAATACTTACGAAGGGAAATGAAATTATGTCGCAAGAAGAAATCACAAGCCCCTTGGAAGAGCTTACCTCGGAGATTGACGCAATATCGACGACCGCCGCGCAGGCGAAGACATTGGCGTGGCCGATGTTGGCAATAGCGGCTGCCGGAGTGCTCTGCCTCTTAGGTGTTGCATCTCCACCGATTGCACTGGGGATGGGCATCACCATCGCGCTGACGCTTGATAATCCGTGGAGAACCCAGACCCATATCGCCGCGAAATGGTTGCTTCAGGTGTGTGTGGTGCTATTGGGATTTACGATGAATCTCAGAACTGTACTTACCGCCGGCGCGGATGGCGCCATTTTTGCGGCTATCTCTATTGCCATAACGTTGATAGTGGGCATCTGGTTGGGTCGAAAATTCGGCGTGGAGCGCAAAGCGTCGCTGCTTATATCGGTTGGTACAGCCATTTGTGGAGGTTCGGCGATAGCCGCCGTTGCGTCGGTTGTGGATGCTGACCAAGCCGCCTTAAGCGTGGCCATGGGAACCGTATTTATTCTCAACGCAGTTGCATTGTGTATCTTTGTGCCTATTGGGCACGCGCTAGGCATGAGTCAGACAGCCTTTGGTACGTGGGCGGGGATTGCTATCCACGATATTTCGTCCGTGGTGGCCGCCGGGGCTCGCTACGGTCCCCACGCGCTGACAGTTGCCACGGCCGTAAAACTATCGCGGGCACTTTGGATCATACCAGTCACAATTGCCGTTGCCATGAAGTTTGATAGCAGCGATGTAAAGGCTTCGGGGAATGATGCTAAAAGGAGCAAGGTTAAGATGCATCATATTCCATGGTTTATTGGGGTCTTTCTAATTGCAAGTGTTATTCGCACATTTGTGCCCGCCATCCATCCGTTGCGCGGTGATATTGATCACGCCAGCGCGATTGGTATCTCGCTTACCCTGCTGCTCATCGGGCTCGGCCTCTCCAAGGAAACTCTCAAAGCGGTCGGTTTTAAGCCTATGTTGCAGGGAATACTGTTGTGGCTAATGATTGCCAGTGGCGCATTGATAGCTATCCGCCTTGGCGCATAGACAGGCCGCGATTGTGACGTTTAGATCGCAGCACTCGGCAGGGTGTGTTATGCCATGGTGCCACGGGTTATTCGCATGTCCGCTTGTGTAATAGTGCGGCTATGAATGTCCGAAAGGCAAAATGCCCGACGCTCATTTACAGTTCCTGCAGATACACCAATGATCAGATATATCCAACCGGGGAAAAAATAATCCATATCCAACCGGCTCGGTTGCGCGCGCCCATTGGGATGGCTGTGAAATACGCCGACAATTTGCAGTCCTTGCGACTGCACAAGGCGGTCTGCATGGTTGAATGCCCCAGAGGTTATTTCATATCGATGCTCTTGATCGAATTCGGCGCTGTTCGGCACTGGAAGGCCAAACTGCACATAGTATTCAGTGCCCGTCATATGTCCTGCCAGAAATCCACAAATTTCATGCTTGCATTTGTCATGGGCGCCGCGTGTGCACGCGGTATCAATTTGTGCAAGGGCGTCCGACGAAATAATCAGCATCCGGTCTTTTATCACAGTATCCAGTTTACACGTTGTGTGCCTCCCAGTGCTCTGTCACGCCTACAAATTAGGATTGATCGGCCGCAAACGCCCCAACTGCAAGGAGCCAGCGGCGAAAACCGGGTCCGTAGACC
>DZDI01000312.1 GCA_022730455.1 Phycisphaera mikurensis
TATAAGCAAGATGGATTTGTCGAAAATGCGAGAGTTTCATAACGGGAATAGCTGGATTCGTTACAACGCTGTATCAATATAAATCGCATAGGTTCCCTTGATGGGTTACGAGCAATTGCCATACTCCTTGTCTTACTCTACCACTTAACGCCTGGCCATAATTCAACCCAGGGACTTTCCGCCATAATTTTTAAAATTGCCGATGTCGGATGGGGGGAGTTGATCTTTTTTTGTTCTCGCTGGATTTTTAGTTACCACTCAACTATGGAGGTACCGCGAGACAAAAAAAAAATTGGCTCATGAGGCCATCTGTGTGACACCACATAATATGCGGAGAAATCCCAGTGTCACCTCTTTAAGATTGTGCGCCCATTCATGGATCGCGATGTACTGCTGAAGATAGACCTTGCTTACCCCACGGAAAGGGCGGAGAAAATTGCGCAGTCCAGTCCAGAACCCCTCACTGGTGTTGGTATGAACCTCGCGGATGCCGTCGCCATCATCGTCCCGCGCCCATTCACGTCTGCTTGGTGCATGGCAAACCGTGACGTGCCTGCGTTGCTGCTCGGACAAATGGTTATAGGCGCCCCACTCGTCGGTATTGATGGTGCATCCAGGCTGGGTGACGTCCAGTACCGTGGGCTCGAGATCCGCTCGCGCACTGTTGTGTTTTACGATCAGCTGAACACGACCGCTTTCCCGGCCCATGATCCCCAGAATGGGAGGGCGGTCCATATCCCATGTGCCGTGGCCCCGCGCTTGGTTGGCCCGGCGGCGCGGCGGGTCCTCGGGATCTGGGTGTAGGATGCCTTTCTCGCCGGCATTTTGGTACATCTCGTCCACTTCGACGACTTGGTCTGGTAACGGGTTTCGATCACAAGCGGCTGCCGCGAGCGCCTGTATTTCGTGGCGCCGCTCCAGCAGGTGCTTACGGTCGATACCCAACTCCCGCGCCAGGTGCAGGGTGGGAATACCTTGTGCAAAGCCCTGTAAGATGCGCACAATCACACTACAGCTATGGCGGGTGTGTTTCCACATCGTCCCGGCGAAGGCGTTGTAAATGCACCCGCAGTGACAACGATAGTACAAGACCGGCGCTCTATCGCGCCGATGAACCTTCGATTGCGCAACCGGCCTATCGCACTTTGGGCAACCGAGACCGTTTGGATGCAAAATCTCGACGAGATGGTCGTAACATTTCTGCATGTCCATCAACCCGACTATTGAGAAACGGATCATAAGCTCCCCCTTTGGCAACCGATTGCGAGAAACTTATTATCCTTCTAAACAGTCCGGTTGTCTATCGATCACACAGTTGGCCCCATGAGCCGAAAGATTTTGGCGTTTTGTTAAAAAAGAGTGTCTTTATTCCAAGTAAGGGGGTATGCCCTTAGCGCAAGTAATGTCGATCTTGCGTCAGCGACCGACCAT
>DZDI01000144.1 GCA_022730455.1 Phycisphaera mikurensis
GTTTTCGCCGCTGGCTCCTTGCAGTTGGGGCGCTTGCGGCCAATCAATCCTAATTTGTAGGCGTGACAAAGCACTAGAAGTCTGTCCGATTAATAACAGGGACTGCGACGGCATGGATTTTGGCGGGCATCAAGAAGCGGCGACGAGGGCGTATCGGGCGAAGATGATACGCCGAGGAAGCCGCGCCGCAGAGGCCGGTCAAAAGATGTGCGATATCAGTGGCGCATTTATCGGTAAGCTGGGGCGGTCAAAAACACGGCTCTACCCTTTGGAGCCACTGGGGGTTCGCTGAAAGCCGGTGGTTGATGGATTTCAATACTCCGCTCATGTGGGTCATTGCTGATTTTTTGGTGCCCCGGCGTCGACGGTAGTAACGGTAAGCCAGTCCGCGATCGGACTGGTAGCGTGGCACTGGCCGCACGTGATGGGTACATGCCCGTAGCGCTGTCCGCAACCGGGACAAACCGCATGGGCGGCAAAGATGTCAAACTCGGTATTGCATGCCGGGCATTTAATATTCAGGCCAACCGGCGGGTTGTTATGACAATGCGGGCAATGGCAATCTGAGTGAGTGGAAGGCGGTGCACTGCGTTGACCGGCTGACAGATAGGCTCGGCGTGCGGAAAAGAATAGAAAACCGATGATTAAAATGGTGTAGATATTGCCGGCGAAGCTGCCACCCCGGGAGAGCAAAAACACCACCAGTGCGATGGATCCCAGCATGCCGATGCCTGCCGCAATTCGGATAGCCCGCACTTCCGTCATAAACAGCCACAGAATAGATGAGAGTATCTGCCCGCCATCCAGAGGATAAATAGGTAAAATATTAAAAACAAGCAGCACGATATTCATTATCTGCATGGCGTACAGGAATTTAATTACATTGAGATTCAGGCTCGCCTGATGAGCCATGGCCAGATGGGTCAAACCCCAGAAGATCGGCAGCAGAATGACGTTGACCAGCGGGCCGGCCACAATCGCCCAGAGCGTGGCAAGCGGCCGGCGCGGGGCATTAACAAAGGCGATACCGCCGAAGGGCCACAAAATGATGGTGTCCGCCTTTCCACCCACACTGCGGGTGGCCAAGGCATGGCCGAATTCATGCGTCAAGACAATAGCGAAAAGCCCGACCGCCTCGGCATAACTCCAAGCCGAATTGGAATAGCGTTCGATAGGCGACTGCGCAAAAAATAAAATTGCCAGAAACCAAGTGTAATGCAGATAAACCGTAATACCTGCAACCCGAAAAAGCTTGAAAGCACCGCGAAACATCTATCGTATCCTTTTGTAGTTTGATATATAAGCACCGCCCGCCACCCCTCTTTCCGCATGCCTCGCGCGGTGCATCGCCCCACCACTATAGAGCAGCTTGCTATAAATGGCGCTGCCATCTCGCCGAGCCGCAGCTGGGGCAATCGCCAGTCCAGCCCCCGCGGCACTATTATTCACAAAAATTAAATTTGAAAATCCGGTGGAAGTTCCTGAACAAACTCGCGTGGCGGCCTGTTTCGATACTGCAATTCAGGATGTTTCACGCTCACTCGTGTATTGGCGGGTACCGACTGCGTGATAAATACATTTCCGTTGATCGTGGCGCCATGCCCAACGATGGTATCGCCACCGAGGACGCTCGCATTGGGGTACACCATCACGTCATCCTCGATGGTGGGATGGCGTTTTGATCCGCGCAGCGACTGCCCACCCCGCGTGGAGAGGGCTCCAAGTGTCACACCTTGATAAATTTTCACATGGCGGCCGATCGTAGTGGTTTCACCAATCACCACACCGGTGCCGTGGTCAATAAAAAAGTACGCCCCAATGATGGCCCCCGGATGGATATCAATTCCGGTTAGGCCGTGGGCATATTCCGTCATCGCTCGGGGAATCAGCGGAACACCCAATCGATGCAGTTCATGAGCGATACGATACACCGTGATGGCAAAATAGCCGGGATAGCTGAAGATAATCTCATCAATGCTGGCGGCGGCCGGATCACCGTCAAATGCGGCCTCGGCATCCGTACTGAGGATGAGTCGAATCTCGGGCAACGAACCTAAAAATTCATCCACGGTCGCAAGTGCGGTCGAATCGCAATCGGGGCATTCTCCCTTGCCACCGCGTTGGTGCTGATGGCGAATGGCCCGCCGTACCTGATCAAAAAGCACATCCCGCAAACGCGTGAGCAAAGAGTGAACATGGAAGGATAAATCGGCACTGGTGAGATTCTGGCGGCCAAAGAAACCGGGAAATAAAAGTTCCCGCAGCAGTGATGTTATTTCAATAATCGTGTCACGGTTGGGCAGATAATTAGAACCGACGTAGGCGGTAGACGATTGCACCTCATAACTGTTAATCAGGGCATCGGTCAGTTTGCTGATGTCGCCGGGGGCCTGCTGCATCTTTATAATCTCCTTTGAGGCCGCTGGTACTGCATACCGCACAGGCCGACAAAAATTATAGTTGAATCCCGGGCGACTGGCTTAATGGCCAGGCGGGGCTGGCGCCGCCAGCAATTTGACGGCATCGGCCACATTCAACGTTGCCTCATAAATGGCCCGGCCCACGATGATGCCTGCGATGGGCAAGTGCATCAGCAGTTCGATATCGGCAATGGTCGCCACCCCACCACTGTGAATAACCGGAATATTGGGGACCAGCGAGGCCAATTCGGCTGTAGCCTGAACATTTGGCCCGGCCAACGTGCCATCGCGTGTAATATCGGTGTAATTAATGGCTGCCAGAGGCCAGTCAGAAACCATCGACGCGATTTGCGCGACCGTCATCGACTTGGTATTGCTGCTGGTCCATCCGTGGGTGGCGGCCACGCCATCGCGAGCATCAAGCCCCAGTGATATGCGCCCGCGAAAGCGGACATCGTTCACGATTTTTTCAAACCATTCAAAATCGTGAACGGCGCGTGTACCGAGGATTATGCGGGCGGCACCGACGGCCAGCAGATATTCCAGCACTTCTTCGGTGCGAATGCCTCCACCCACCTGTACCTGCATGCCGCTGCGTGCAATGAGATTTTCAATAATGCCCAGATTAACGGGCCTTCCATCCTTGGCGCCGTCGAGATCCACGACGTGGAGCCATTGGCAGCCGACATCGCTGAAACGCCGAGCGATATCCAGCGGTTCGACATCGTATACCGTTTGCTGCAGATAGTCGCCGCGCAGAAGGCGCACCACGCGGCCGCCACGCAGATCAATAGCCGGATAAAGGTCAATAGGCACAGTCAGCTTTTCCTACCTCGATACAGACGATATGGAAAACAATTAAATTCTAACAAAATTTTCCAGCACCTTCCGGCCGGTCGCCTGGCTCTTTTCGGGATGAAACTGCGTCGCCATGATGTTATTAACGGCGATGGCCGCCGTTATTTTCATCCCGTAATCCGTCACCGCAGCCACCACGCCCTTGTCCACCGGCTCAACATGGTAGCCATGTACAAAATACATATACGCGCCGACCGACAAATTGGCCAGCAACGGCGCCCGATGATCGGGATCAAATTCCAGGGCATTCCACCCCATGTGCGGCACTTTGAAATTCAAAGGTGGCTGGTCAACCGTCAAGCGCACACAACGCCCGGGGATAACCGACAACCCGCGGTGTTCGCCATCTTCAAAACCCACATCTGCCAGCAGTTGCATCCCCAGACAAATACCCAAAAAAGCTTTGCCGGAGGCAATAAAGTCTTTGATAGCTTTATCCATACCGCACTGGCGAAGGGCCAACATCGCATCCCCAAAGGCACCGACGCCAGGCAAGATGATCTTATCTGAATGTCCAACAGCATCTGGATCGCTGATAATCCGCACCGGGGCATCCAGTAACGTGAGCGCCTTGCGGACGCTTTGTAAGTTGCCCATGCCATAATCAATAATGGAAATCATTTATTCCAGCCCGATGCCCCGCGTCAAGGCATCCGACAGCCTTGCCGAAAGCAATTCTCCAAATACGCAATAGACGTGCTTGTGCCGATTCCCAAGGGCCTTTCTGTCGTGATCAATGCCACCGGACAACCACTACAACGCGACGATCCAATGCCAGATCGGTGTGCGATATCATGTAATGATCGCCAAAGCTGACGGCCCGCATTCGCTGACGCGACACACCATGCTGCGCGAGGAAATTTAACACCGACCTCGCCCGCGCCAGACCGAGAGCGTAATTATTGGGGTATGGATGGCGGATGGGAATGTTGTCCGTGTAGCCTTCCACCACCACATGGTGGCCGGCATATTTGTGGCGTAATTGATAGGCGACATGCAACAGGCTGTGGACGGCACGCGGGGATAGCCGGGCGCTGCCCGAGCGAAAAAGCAAATCGCTTGAAAGCACCCAGCGTGCCACTCCGCGGTGCGGCACGGACCGCGCCCGGTGAATGCGACGCATGAGCGTGCTGTGCCGTCGCGACTGCATCTGATGATTGGAATGCATCGGTGGCAGGATCGTAGAGTAGTTCTTCATACCGGTCGGCTCAGCGGTAGCTACCGCCTGCTGCCGACTGGCTGCTGCTTGTGTCGCCGCAGCGGCCGCAATCTGCTGCTGCTGTTGAAGTTGGGTACGCGTGGAAGCGAGGCTCGCCCTGCTTTCCGACAATTGCTGCTGCAATTGCTTATTTTGCATAATGAGTTGGTTACGTTCCGTCACCAGCCTGTTGTTGGCACAGCCGCCGATGAAGGCCGATCCAAAAATCACCACACTCACCGCCAAACCCATCCGTGTCCATGCCCGCTTAAACATGTGCGCATTCTCCATAGATATACCGTTGCCGCAACACGACGACCAACAGGTCGCCATTGTCACATGATTCTAGCGTTTCACCGGCATAGGTACAATTTGCGGTTTTTTTGGACTGCTGCGGGCGTTCCCGGGCGAAGGTGATACGCCGGGGAAGCTGCGCCGCAGAGGCCGGTCAAAAGACGTGCCGCCCGGAGGGTGTGCCGCAAACACCACATCTGCGGCGTTCTCGGGCTCATCTTCACCCGAGTCGCCGTCGGCCCGACGCCTTTTATCCGGGTCGTTTCCGGCACATCGCAGCCCTGTTATTACTTGGACAGACTCCTATGTGGAGGTCCATCTCGGCCCTTGGGGGTGCAGACAGGATTTCAGCGTTACGCTTTTTGGCTGGGTACGTGCTGAATTTTCGATTGACGCGTTTACAGCGCAATTAAAAGCCCGTCATATTTCAGACGGGCTAAGTTGGGGAGGAAGAAGCGGATCGCAAAGCGATCCCAGCAAACACTTACTTGCGTTTCGCTGCTGACTTCTTCGTACTTTTCTTGGCCGACTTTTTTGCACTAGCCGATTTCGTCGTGCTTTTTTTGGCGGCCGGCTTTTTCTTCGTTGGCATCATGTATCACCCCCTTTCAATGATCTATAAGCCATTGACATAAGTTATCGGCGACTTGACAACACATTCATCAGATATTTATAGATTTTTTGGCATTTTTTTATCTGGCCTAGATTCGCGCTCCGCATTCACCCGCTGATTACCTCGCTGCGCCATGCACATCACGTACGGACATCCAGCGCAAAACCGCCTGTGGATAGGGCTAAATTCACGATCGCCAATCCATGATCATGCAATCGCTGCCGGTACCCATCGAGAGAATCTGCATCGCGCCCAGGAAAACATTTTTCTCCCGTTTCAATGTCCACCAGCTCGTGCGAGAGCATTTTAGACGGATCAACCTCCGTCTTTGACAGGACACGAAGCAGATTCAGCGTGTGACGGCATCCCTTCAACAGTGTCGGCGCATTTGGCAAGAAATCACTGATGACGGTGACACGCATCGACGATGTCTGACGGGCAGTGCTCATGGCGATTGATCGATCCACGTTGATCGCACCATCGGGTTTAATAGCGGACAAACTCTTTACCAACTCGATGAGCCCGGTCGCTCCGCTGATTTTTCGCGGCGTTATCATCGGCAAGCATCCCGCCGCCGACATCACATCCACGCCAAGCCGCTGGCCGCACGTCCAGCATTGCACGGCTGCATCCATCACCGCCCAGCATGCTGCACTGAATTTAGCAGGCGACCCATAGTCCATACTTTTGGATACATCGATCAAGATCAACTGCGGATGATCATCAGCCGAGTCAAAAAGCCGAATAATGGGCTGATCCATTCGCGCCAGCGCCCTCCAATCCAGAAAACGTGTGTCATCGCCCGGTGCGTATGGCCGAAAATCAGCCAGGTTGTAACCACGACTGGCCGTTTGACGTGTGACGCTGCATTCCTGAAGTCCCGCCCGACGCGATTGACTGCCGGCGCCGCGTAAGAGCCGCTTTATTATTTCAGCGGGGCTCAGGCGCTTAAACTCGGGGCGTATCTCGTGCATCACCTGCATCTTAAGCCCCCAAGAGTCTCTCCAAATAATAGCAGAGCTGCGATGTGCCGGAAATGCTCCGGATGCAAGGCGTCGGGCCGATGGCGACTCT
>DZDI01000313.1 GCA_022730455.1 Phycisphaera mikurensis
TTTTATGTGCGGGTGGGGACACCCGCGCTCCCATGGCGGACGGGGACGTCCGCGGCCCAAGGGAGGTTCGGGTTTTTTGGGAGCGTTTTTGGGGGAGGCTGCCCCTACCGGGGTATCGGCAGACCCTTGAAATCAAAGGGCAGTTTGACCCGCACCGTCCTAGTAAAAAACCGAATCTTGGCGTGCGTCGGCTTGCCGCCGGCAACCTGGATGGTGTAATGGTAGCCCCAACCGCGACTGGGTACCGCGCCACCGGCGTGGGCGATGATGGGCAAGGCGTGGCCGTGTGCGCCGAACAGCCGCAATTCTTTCCCGCCAAAAAGATCGTGGGTAAAACGCCGGGCGATGGGAATGAAGGCATAGGCCAGCCAGTGGTTGGTTTTTCCATGATAAAAAAAACCATTGCTGGCGCTGATGCGCAGCGGTATTTGCCAGCCGCCGGGAATCTTTTTCAACCTCCCGAACACCAGATTCATCGCCAGGTCCTGGATGGCGGCGTGGCCGAAGCCCAAGTTGTTGACCTGCAGCGTGCGAAGATCGCCGGCCAGATAGACGCTCGCCGTGCCGCGCAGGGCCAAAGCGGCAGCGTGTGGAGGCGGCCAATGCAAAGCAAGCTGGAAGGGAAATATGGCATCACCCGGCGCTTGCGGATAAGCAATATCGGTGGTTTTAACGGTTGCGGTCAGCAACGCTTTCCCGTGGGCATCGGTGATGGTTTCCATGGCGCTGAGGGAACTGATTTGCTCAAGAATTTGGTCCCGGGTGGGCGCCCACAGGGCCAGTAAGCTGGCCTGAAACGCCCGCCTTTTGTTACTCGGATCCACAGGAACCAGCCACTTATGCTGATATCTGCGAATGGACGCTAATGCCACGACCCCGGCACCATGCGACTGAGAGGGAACATGCCTGCCAAAGATGCTCTGGCTGCCGAAAATAAGCTGGTAGTTGTTATATGGATTCGACGTGGGACCGATTCCGGTTAAATGGGACAGCCGCTTTAGCACCCGCCAAAACGGCTGGCGCTGGATGTTGCACGTGGTCAGCAACCGTGGCGGCAGCGTACGGTAGTGCGGGGTGACCCCTGCTTGTTCGCAGACCTTCGCCAGCACCTCCTGGATGGACGAGTGCCGCAGATGCAACGAAACCAGCGGACCACGCAGATCACCGGCCACCGCGATGGAATCCAGAATGGATAAGAACCTTCGTTGCAGCGCCGGGTTGGCCACATGGCCAAGGGCATCTTGAATTTGCAAAATGGCCGCACCACCCGCAAGAATGAGATGCCGGCGTGCCAGCCGTCGCCGGTTTGCCCGGGAGCTTGAGAGATGGTGAATCCACCGGGCAATTTCGGCCTTGGTTGCGCCGATGCCATGGCGAAGATGGATGCACATGGCTTTATAACCGCAATTCGCATCGAGATTCTCC
>DZDI01000314.1 GCA_022730455.1 Phycisphaera mikurensis
TTGCCCAGGCCTTTATTCATTCCAAAATCACCTTGCTGATGATTATCGCCATCACTTTGGTCGGTGTGCTGGCGCTAGTGATGACCCCGCGTGAATACAATCCGAAAATTGTGGTGCCTGCGGCCAATATCATTGTGGCCAAGCCGGGGGCGAATGCCGCTGAGGTGCGTGATTTGGTGGTGCGCCCGCTGGAGGCGATTATGCGCGCGCAGTCGGGGGTGGATCATACCTTTGGCTATGCGGCGGATGATGTCGGCGTGGTCACGGTGCAGTTCAAAGTGGGGCAGAATCAGGAAGACAGTCTGGTCAAACTCTATAACCAGTTGATGCAGAACATGGACCGACTGCCGCCGGGCGCGATGCAGCCGATCATTAAGCCGATCAATGTGGATGATGTGCCGATCATGACGATTGCGCTGGCAGCCTCGAATCCGCAGGCTGTGGATGAGCAAAAGCTGCGTGAAGTCGGCTTGCTGATGATGGAGCATCTGCGCAATGTGCCCGGCGTGTCCTTGACCGATGTGGTCGGCGGACGCTCGCGGGCAGTGAATGTCTGGCTCGACCCGCTGCGCATGCAGTCGCGCGGGGTGAGTGTTGAGCAGATCAGCCAGATGTTACAAGGCAGTAACGTCGCTGCACCGCTCGGGGATTTGGTGGCGCAGGATGCATCGGTGCCTATACGTTTGAATGGTGTGCTGCACTCGGCGGCGGAAGTGGGTGAGGTGATCGTTGGTGTATCGCCGCCAGCCAAAGGCGGGATGCAAGGGCAGGCCATTTATCTGCGCGATATCGCGCGTATCGAAGAGGGTGCGCGTGAGACGGAAAACGTGGCGCGTTTTGGCTTTGGCGTGGCGGCAGTCAATCCGCCGTTCCGGGGTGCTGAGCCTGCCGTAACCTTGGTGTTGGCCAAGCAAGCGGGCACGAATGCCGTGGTTGTGGCCGATGCGGTGCTAAGCAAATTGGATGAGTTGAAAAAACTGGCCTTGCCGCAGGGTATTGAAGTGGTCGTCACGCGCAACGATGGCGCTAAAGCTAACGAGGCGGTCAATACGCTGTTCGAGCACTTGGCGATTGCCGTGGGTTCGGTGGTGCTGATTTTGATTTTCTTCCTCGGCTGGCGCGAGGCGGGCATTGTGACCCTGACCGTGCCGCTGATTTTGTTCGTGGTGCTGGCCACCGGGCTGCTGATGGGGCAGACCATTAACCGCATTACCCTGTTTGCGCTGATTTTATCGCTGGGTCTGCTGGTCGATGCGGCGATTGTGGTGATTGAAAACATTCACCGACATATGCACGACTATAAGGGCGGGGGTAAAGACGGGGATTTTTCCCAAATGCTGGTGACGGCGACCAATGAAATCGGCAACCCGACCAATGTGGCCACCATTGCGGTGATTCTGGCCTTTATTCCCATGGCCTTCG
>DZDI01000315.1 GCA_022730455.1 Phycisphaera mikurensis
CTAGTTCGTTGATTTTAAAGTGTTCCCGACTTTGCTGGAGCGACGGAACAAGGGTTATTCAATGTGCCCTATGTTTTAGGTGGATTACATCGCGCCGAGACGGCGCTCCTACGAAAAATGGTAGCCCGGATTTCGCTGCGCGCAATCCGGGGATGCTCGTGACTGTGTTGACGCCTTCCCCGGATTGTCATCCGGGCTACAAGACTATGGTGTAGGAGGCTCGTCTTCGAGCCGATAACATCGCGCCGAGACGGCGCTCCTACGTGGAAGCAGCGAGTTTTAGCAGCTAAACCTGCTCGCTCGTGTAATCTTGTACAAAACCAAAAACAGGCATTGTTATGAACTCCAAGACACATGATTTAACCCAAGTCACGCTGGCCGTGTTGTTTATCGGTGGCTTGATAATCGCCACATTTTGGGTGCTCAAGCCGTTTCTTTCGGCTTTAATTTGGGCGGCAATGATTGTGGTCGCGACGTGGCCATTGATGCTTAAGGCGCAGGCGGCATTGTGGGGCAAGCGCGCGTTCGCCGTGACGGTGATGAGTTTGAGCATTCTTTTAATGTTGGTTGTGCCGCTGTCGCTGGCGATTGCCACGATTGTAGAGAATGCCGACAAGATTGTCGGCTGGGCGAAATGGCTGGCGGAAAGCCGTGTTCCGCCACCGCCTGAGTGGGTGGCGGCGCTACCGGTGGTTGGCTCTAAATTGCAATCATTTTGGCTGAGCTATATGGCGAGCGGTTTGGAGGATATTGCACCCAAGTTGATTCCTCACGCCGAAGGCATTACCAAATGGTTTGCCGCGCAGGCCGGGGATTTAACGCTGTTGTTTATGCAGTTTTTATTGATTGTGCTGCTGGCGGCCGTGCTGTATGCCACGGGGGACGGGATGGCCGTGTGGGTCAAGCGTTTTGGCCTGCGCCTGGGCGGTGAACGCGGTGAAGGCGCAGTGGTTCTGGTGGGGCAGGCGATTCGCGGTGTGGCCTTGGGTGTGGTGTTAACCGCGTTGTTGCAGTCGGTCATTGGTGGCATCGGTTTGGCCATCGCCGGCATTCCCATGGCGGCACTGTTGACGGCGTTGATTTTTTTATTGTGTATCGCGCAGATTGGCGCTGGCTTGGTCATGTTCGCAGCGGTGGCCTGGTTATTTTGGTCGGGTGAAATGGGTTGGGGCGTGTTTCTGCTCATCTGGTCGATTGTGGTGACTACGATGGATAACTTCATTCGTCCATTTTTGATTAAGCAAGGGGCGGACTTGCCCATTTTATTGATCTTCGCGGGGGTGATTGGCGGCTTGTTGGGTTTTGGCTTGGTGGGGATATTTGTCGGCCCGGTGGTGCTGGCTGTGAGCTATACCTTGCTGGATGCGTGGGTCAAGGCTGAGCTGAAAGTTTGAGTAGCTTATTGATCCTGTCATATGA
>DZDI01000145.1 GCA_022730455.1 Phycisphaera mikurensis
CACAACCCCTTAGCCCACCGTCAATCCTAATTTGTAGGTGTGACAGAGCACTAGGGAAAGTTGAGGTACTCCCTGTCAACTGGGCACAAATCAAGCCTTGCTAAGAGAGCGCCACCTCCGGTAACAAGGCAACCTCACAGTGAGCCCGGGGGGCGGACGTAGGGGCTGCCTTGAAGCATAAAATCTACCCCTTATCTGACGGCAAATTCTACCTTAGCAGCGTTCCCAGTGTTTGGGGAGTATTACCAAAAACCGCCACAGGCTTACCTGCATTGGGTACGTTGGGCTTCTGTGCCATGGCCATAGAAAATAGTATGGTGCGTAATCGCGCGATTGCCCATCCCACAATTGGTTGTCGGCAATCGCCTCAAAATACGTCAATCGCATATTATCGCACAATTGAATCTGTATTGAAGGCCGTTAAGGGTGGGCGCCGCATGCGGTCGGCGTAGGAGGAAAAAGGTGGCGCTTTGATATTTTCCCAGTGGGCGTCAAGGGCATGGTGTCCACGTAATAAAATTCACGTGGGGCCTTGTAGGCAGCCAACGATTGGCAAACAAATGCACGCAATTCCTGTGGGCTTGGTTTGCTAGGCAGATCGCCGCTCCATTGGATAAAGGCCACCGGCGCCTCGCCGCGCTGCGGGTCTTTGACGCCAATCACAGCCGCCAGTACCACGCCCGGAAACTGACGCAGAACTTCCTCTATTTGCGCTGGCACTATCTTTTCGCCGCCCATGATGATGAGGTCTTTTTTTCGGCCGGTGATATACAAAAAACCGTCCGCATCTTGGCGTGCGACATCGCCGGTGCTAAACCAACCATCTGCTGTCAGTACCGCAGCGGTTTCCTGCGGGCGGTTGTAATAGCCTTTCATAATGTTCGGGCCGCGAATGGATAATTCACCCTCCTCACCTTGCATCGCTTCCTTACCGGTGTCAGTTGTCAACTTGATATTGACACCGGCGATCGGTTTGCCGACAGATCCTCGCCGCCACGCCCACGGCACATTAAATGACACCATAGGCGATGTTTCAGTCAGACCAAACCCCTCCAGCAGGGGGATGCCAAAGCGATTCTGATACTCGTCAATAAGGGAAACGGGGAGCGGTTCGCCGCCGCTGATGGCATATTTCACACTTGAAAGGGCCTCACGCGCGACGGCCTTGGAATGAGCCAGAACCGCGTACATGGTCGGTACCGCCACCATCACCTGCACCTGATGTTTGCGAATGGCCTCCACCACTGCCGAGGGGCTGAACCGCGTCACATACACCACCTTGCAACCCAGACTCAGGGGCACCAGACAGGTGGCCATCAGGCCCAGGGCGTGAAACATCGGCAAAACGCCAAGAAAAGTCATTTGTTGATTAAATTTAGCGTGTGCAATCGACGCATGGGCGTTGGAATCCAAGTTGTGGTTGGTCAGTATGACACCTTTCGGTGCTGCGCTGGTCCCGCTGGTGTATAGAATGACAGCCACATCCTCAGGCTTACGCGCTGGCGACCGTCGAGGCCACGGTATCCGCCGAAAGGACAACTGATCCATCAGCAATACCTCAAAGCCGGCTTTTTGAAGTGCCTCATTGTGTTCTTTGAAATGCGTAATGCTGACGACGAGTTCCAATTGGGCATCGCGACAGATATCCACCAACTCAACAGGTTTAAGCAAAAAATTCAGCATCACTGGTACGCGGTTCGATAGACGTGCGGCCAAAAACGCAATCGCACAGCCCGCCGATTGAGGAATTAATATCCCCAGGCGATCCGTCTGCCGACGGCATCGCTTAATATGGCCAAGCATGATGCTGCCTGCCGCTCGCAACTGTGAAAACGTAATCTCGCCGCGGTCATCCACAATGGCCGTTTGAAAACCTGAATGGCGACCCTGTGCTAAAATCGTTTCCAGTAACAAATAATGCTCCGAAATGACGCGCCATCGGGGGGCAGCTTCAAGTTACTCCACACAGCAAGTCAATCTATCAGCATCTGTCCGGATACACAATTGCAAACTTGGCATCACCGGAAATCCAGAATGTTGCCTGCGTATGAGGATACGCCGGGCGGCCTCACAAAAGGGGGCATCGGACAGATGCTGGGAATGCCTGCCACCCAACATTATCCGATGCCTTGGAGGGCACGTTAAAGAACGCTCAGCGCTATGCACTGGATGTGGGGGGGTGGCTCGGCCGCCGATCGTCGCCCACCACACCGTCCCGTGTGATCATAAACAGGCGATCGGACAGCGGCTCGGTCGCATTGGAGTAACGTATTTCAACCTGATGACGCAACCACGCAAGCGTAGCCTCATCTTCACTGGTAAATGCCAGCAATACCTGCCGATCGGGTGCCGCCATGTAATAGGTGTTGCCCATCTGCTGACGCAGATTTTTCTGCACCAAGGGCAGAAGCATTCGGGCGGAATTCATGACATCGTTGGCGGGAAAGCTGAAGAGTGTGTATTTGTCGCTATGCCCACCGCTCATTGACAACTTACGTGTGGACCGCGCCAGATTGGCTAAGGCGTGTTCGTGGAGCGCTTCCGGGGAAACCTCCCAATTTAATAAATCCGCAGTGGTGACATATCGTTCCGAGCGTCCAATCTGATAACTGATCACTAAGTCGTTAATCCACGGTTCAGCCACGATGGAACTCGCAGCAACACCGCTGGAATCCGTTATCGGCTTATCGGGTGATAGAGTGGGTATCATCGCCTGTGGTACGAGCGTTGGAAGTACCCGTGTACGCACCTGCGACCACCCTGCATCTGTCCCCAATTCGCCCGTGTATTCAACCAGGAGATCATCAAAAAAATCACGCACATCTTCTGCCAGGTTTTCGGGATGCCCTTGCCATGTGTCATGTAACGGATTGACATGAATTTTCACGCCGCCGATGGTCACAGTCTGTTCATCAATCGCTGCCACGGCATCGGCTCCGACGTATTCATTGGCTAATTCCACGACGGTTTCGATAAATGGTCGGCTTTTGAGACCCACCTCTTTCCCCAGTTGTACCGCATTAACCATTTCGTCTTGAATGACGCGGGTGAAGTCAAGCGTGGGCGTGGGGCCAAACGCCCACATCAGTAAAGCGGATTCCTCGTGCCGAATAAGCCAGAAGCGATAACCGCGCCGTATTTTATTTTCGCTGCTGAATGGTTTAAAGTTGGCAAACCAAGGCCGCTTTTCAATACCCATGGTCGCAAGCGTCTGATATTTACTGCCCACCAATTGCCGCACATTGTCGGTGAAGCGAATATTGGGGAACGAGCGCGTCCACGCCTGCATGAAGTGATAAGCCTGACGTTCTTCGGCAGGAACGCTGAGAGTATCGCCCGGCCCAATTTGCGCTTTGGTGGATCGATATTCCATGTGCATGACGAAGAGTCCGGATGGATCCTGCACTTCTACAACGTCCTTATCCATCGCGATAACGGTGTAGTCGTGCGGAACTTTGGTAGTGAAGCTCTCCGAGAGTACGGACTTCCAGTCTTTCATGATAACTACCTCCAAAAACAGTTTTGTCCGGCATGGTCCATGTCGAAAGATACACATTTCGATGTGGCCCGGCCATGGCAAAATACCTGACCTGATTTTTTCATCATGGCGGTTTCGCAACGATCTGAGATTCAGGGCGGAACCGCGAGATTCAACTTGACCTTCAGTGTATCGAACGAATCGTCAAAACTTATCGCTTAAATTCTGATTCGGGCGCTTTTAGGACGCGTGAACGGCGCATCCGAAAATAATCGAAAATGCCGCTTGCCTGTGCAATTATTATTTGACCACCCGACGTCGCATAATATGCGGCGCCAAAGATATCCATCCTGGCAGAGGTCTATGGCAGAATTTCAACTCTCGTACCCAGCGGTATCTGGTGGTAGAGATAAAGCATGTCCGGGTTATTAAGTGCGACGCATCCCGCTGTGCCTCGACGCGCGTCGGCGCAGCCGTGAATAAAAATTTCCCCACCCAGCGGTGTTTTCCACACCCGATTCTGCACGGCTTCGCATGTCATGTCGCCGCTAATGATATCTCTGACCAATTGGCAGTACACATCATAGCTTATCAGTCCATGGGCCAGGCCGCGGTTGGCGTCATAAATTCTGGGGTAATCTAACCCAAGCGAGAGGAAAAACTGACTCTTCGGATTTTTGTACACCACTCGAAACTGGCCGGTGGGCGTGCGGCGATCACCCTCCCGCTCTTTGTCGCCGGGGTCGGAACCGGTAATACAGGTAAATCGCCGTACGGACTGGTCTCCGTCAAGCAATTCCAGTATCCCACGCGATTTGTACACGCGAATGCTTTTAGTGTTTGTTGATCCAATGTCCATTTAAGCCACCTGCTGGTTGATGATAATGAGGATCAAGCCCGTACACCGGCACGGCTATACACTCACGCAGTAAGCCCCACGGATTGATCTCCCGCCATGCGTGTTTGATACTCGCCATGGTGTATGCCGTTACGCCCAGTTGCCGAAAGGCGATGTAGATTCGGGGAAGATGATAAATTGAGCTTATGCCAACCACATGCCTGATATGGTGTGCATGCATCCACTCGACGGCATGGTAAACCGTGTAGCGAGTATTATCGCCATAATAATCGACCACGAGTGCACGATAAGGAATGTGATGTTCCAGACAGTAAGCCGTCATGGCGACAGGTTCATTATGTTTCGGATTATCCCGGCCAAAATTCGCCCGCCCGCTCACCATGATGTACTTCACCATGCCATGTTGGTAAAGCCAAATCGCTGCCCGCAGCCGGCCGCGCAGCACACAGCCGGGGGTGTCATTGGCCAACACATGATTGCCCAATACTACCGCCAGCCCGACACGATGTTTAGGCGGGTTTGGAAACTCAGCGACTAAATAGCCGCAGATGGCCATCGCCGCCAAACCAACAGCCACCATCGGCCAACTTTTATGGTATTGGTAATGTCGATGACTGGGGCTAAGGCTGGCAATATCCGGCCGCCGATAGCGCACGCTCCACATCCATGTGCCAAGTAGCAGGGCGACTAGAAGGCACATGGGAACCCAGCAACTAACATCACCGTGGGTGGCAGTCCAAAGCTGATAGTAGCGAATAGTGTCGGCAGCCAGCATAGCCAGCAGCAACCAAGTCAACAATTCTGCAGTGGATATAACAGCCAGCAGGCAGGCGGCAAGCCGACGAGAGGATCGCCAAAGCCCAATTGCCGCTCGGAAATTAATTTGCTTGCCCAATTCCCCATGAAAACGCACCATGCGCCCCGCGAACCAATAAATAAATGCGAATGAAACCCAAGTAAAAACTACGGGATCATGGAGCCAATACGGCCCCGGCAGCGTAATCCACCATGCAGTGTGTCCAGTCAAAAGAACCGCAATTAAAAATACAAAGACCAGTTCATCCAACAGCGGACCGATGCGAAACAATATGATCTGCCGCCAGAAAAATAGCTTGGTGGATGCTGGCGGGTGCGGTGCCGTTGGAACAGACTCATCTGCCATACGTAACCCGCATACCGGCCTGCGCCAGCACATACCCCGCAATGGCGTGCTGCAGACATCGGAAACAGTCCGGTGCGAAGCACAGGTTCCGGCTGAGCGCATAAATCTCAATGCGGTAATGACGCTCTTGCCCGGGCGGTGGCGCCGGGCCGGCATAACCGCGTCGGCCAAATAAATTTCTGCCTTGCCGGGCGGTTTTCATGCCCGCTATATCCTTACGCGGGGGAAGATGGGCAGGTAAGCACCGAACCCGTGGGGCAATATTAAACACCACCCAATGCAACACCGGCATGGCGCCCGGCGCGTCGGGGTCAAACATAATCACCAGCAAAGTCCTAGTGCCGTGGGGTGGGCGGCTCCATGCCAGCGGCGGCGAGATGTCGGCGCCGTCGGCCGTATATTTCTTCGGCATCCGCTGGCCATTTTTAAATGCTGGCGACTTAATTTCAAACCTATGCTTGGTGCCCACATCGACGCCACCGACGCGGGCTGAAACCAGCTTTGGCGCTGTGCCGGTAACGGCCAAGCTGATGATGGCGATAATCCCAAGTCCTAAAAGGTGCGATTTCAAGCGGTTGGCTCCTAGTGCTCTGTCACGCCTACAAATTAGGATTGATTGGCCGCAAACGCCCCAACTGCAAGGAGCCAGCGGCGAAAACCGGGTCCGTAGACCCATTGAGCCGATGCGACGCCGCAGGGGGGGCGTTTGCGGCCAACCCTGCGGGGCGGGAGCTAAGGGGCCGTGGGCCTTGTCGCCCGTCGTCAATGTATGTTCCCATACACAATCCTCGTCGCTTCGCGCCCGCAACCCCTGGCCCACGGTCAATCCTAATTTGTAGGCGTGACAGAGCACTAGT
>DZDI01000146.1 GCA_022730455.1 Phycisphaera mikurensis
TGGTCGAGGGATTCCGCCTTGCCTCCGACGGATGAAAGATGTGGGTAATGTTAAGCTATATAGCCCGGGCTTGCCCGGTGCTGCTGCCCGAAAAAATGGCCACGCCATTTGAGTCCGCCTGATCCGCGCATCCCTATCGTCTCCGAGTACTCGTCCGGGAAAGTCAAGCTGATGAACGCCTTATCTCGAACCAGCGTTAATCGAGGCGGACAAGCCCGCTCATTTGGTTTAACATTCCGGGCATGATCGAATCACCTGAAGATGATCCAGGTACGGAGAACGAGGTTTTAGTGGACGGATCGGCATCCACCAACACGCCGAAGGATAAGGCGACCAAAGCCTTCGTACGACCGAATATCAGCCGACTCGAAGCGTTTAGCGATGGAGTCTTTGCTATTGCGCTCACGCTGCTGGTATTGGATTTGAGGGTACCTCATCTCGATGAGAAATCATCGCACTTAGCGGAGGGACTCAAGCACATATTATGGAAACATTGGCCGGAATATTTTGCTTTTTTGACCAGCTTTTGTTCGGTGTTAATCATGTGGACGCATCACCATGCATTAATGAAGATCGTGCGCCGTTCTGACAGCCTGCTCTTCTTTGCCAATGGGTTCTGGCTGCTGTCGGTGACGATTGTACCGTTCCCGACGGCGTTGGCGGCCGACTACCTCCTGACGCCCGCATCCAAAATCGCAGCCGCCGTCTATGCCGGTACATTTGTGCTGATATCCACTTCTGCCTTTCTCCTGCTGCTGGTGGTTCTTCGCTGCAATACCGGTGATTGCCTTCCGCCAAAAATGCTTAAGCGTCTTCGATGGAGTTACGCGGCCGGACCGCTGATCTATCTCACCGCCGCACTGCTGGCGCAATACAATGCTTGGCTGACGATGGGAATTTGTACCTTGCTTTGGCTTGTCTGGGCGGTCGTCGCGTTAATTCGGGAAGAATTGGTTGCCGAATGACATCGCCCGCGGATCGCGAGGAGTTCGTCCAAGTCATAACAGGGTTGCGATTGGCCGGAAACGCCACGATCTGCGGCCCGGCCTCATGGTTCAGCGTCATGGGCTGCAAGAGCCTTCATGAATTGAAAGTTCACAGACGTCCTACGCTTGATTGGGGGCCGGAAGTTTGCTGCACAATTCGCGAAATGCCTTAAGGGCTTCCCACGCCTGCATGGGAGACATGCGTTCCAAATCCAGCGATTGAATCTGTGAGATGATCTGCGTGCCCAACGGATCGAACATATTTACCTGCCCACTGGCCCGCGTCGCCGCCGCCCGCGGCCGCGGCCGGCCCACCTGCAGCGTCAACTGATCCATCAGACGGCGTGCACGCTCCACCACACAGCGCGGTACCCCGGCCAAGCGTGCCACGTGCACACCGTAAGATTTATCCGCCCGACCAGGCACAATTCGATGCATGAAGAGGATCTGATCCTGCCACTCGCGCACCAGCACGCTTGCATTGCGTATCTTTTCAGAACTATCGGCCAACTCAGTCAATTCATGATAGTGCGTGGCAAAAAGAGTTCGGCAACCAATATTTTCCGACAGATGCTCGGCAATGGCCCATGCCAACGCCAAGCCATCCAGCGTGCTGGTACCCCGCCCCACTTCATCCAGGATCACCAGCGCATCCGGCGAGGCGTGAAGCAGAATATCGGCCGTCTCCACCATCTCCACCATAAACGTTGATTGGCCGGCGGCTAAATCATCCGATGCCCCAATGCGTGTGAAGATGCGATCAACTATGCCTATGGTGGCTTCCTTGGCTGGGACGTAAAGGCCCGCCTGTGCCATGAGCGTAATCAGGGCTGATTGACGGATATAGGTGGATTTGCCCGCCATGTTGGGGCCGGTGATCAATTGCATCACCGCCCCGCCCGATTCAAACAGTAGATCATTGGCAACAAACTTTTCCTGCAGAAGCTTTTCCAGCACGGGATGGCGGCCATCAATGATGCGCATTTCGCGTTGCGCGGTGATGACGGGCCGACAATACCCGCGCAGGCGTGTGACATGCGCGCTACACATCAGCACATCGATCTCCGCCACCAGGCGCGCCATGGTCTGCAGCGCCGGGACATGTTCGGCCAGTGCCCGCACCAGTCCCTGATACAGATCCGCCTCCAGCGCGATGGACCGCTCGCGGGATGTCAGTGCCTTGGACTCATAGTCCTTGAGTTCAGGTGTGATGTAACGTTCGGCATTTTTCACCGTCTGGCGACGGATGAATTCCGGTGGCATGCGGCCGGCGCTGGCGTGGGATACCTCAATATAAAATCCAAAAACTTTATTAAATCCAACCTTCAAGTTGCCAATACCGGTGGACTTAATAAGGTTGTTCTGATAATCAGTCAGCCATTGGCGTGAATCGCCGGCAAACGCCCGCAGCGAATCCAATTCAGAATTTACCGCCGCTTTGATGTATCCACCCTCACGGGTGTGAGCGGGCGGATCATCCACAATATGGCTTCGTATCTTCCCTGCAACAGGGATAACGGCATCGAGGTAACTACGCAGGGAATCGTAAACCGACATGGGCGGAGTCTGCCGACCCAATATCCCCGCTATACCTTCCACGGCTTCAATGGATCGTGCCAGAGCATTAAGTTCACGTGGCCCGACGCGGCCCAGTGCTATGCGAGCGCAGGAGCGTTCCACATCGCCTATATCGGTGATCAGCAGTCGGCATTGTTCCAATAATTTAGGCGCATTAATAAATTCCGCCGTGCAGTCCAGACGCTGATTGATCACCGCCCCATCGCGCAACGGAAATAAAATCCAGTTTTTCAGTAGCCGTGCCCCCATAGGGGTTCGAGTTTCATCCAATGCGCCAACCAGCGAACCTTCGACTGCATTGAGCCGATAGGACCGAACCAGTTCCAGTGATTTGATGGATGCACCATCCATGATCAAGTGCCGCCGCCGATCAAAAGGTTGAGGTGGTGGCAGGTGGCCGATGGCCGCCTGTTGGGTCTCAGCTAGGTAATTGATAATCAGGCCGGCCGCACGCAGCGCCGGGTCATTGGGGCTTTCGTAGCCAAAAGCATTGAGTTGTGCTACGCCATAATGATTGCGCAATGCTTCTGCGGCACGATGCGGCTGGGCTTGCCAGGCAGGCCGCACCGTGAGCGTCATACGGCGAGCGTTGGCGAGCTGGGCAATCGCCGGGGGCGGCCGGTGATCGGGTCCCTCAACCGCGAGCAATTCTCGGGGGTTAATACGTGCCAGTTCCCCTAAACAAACCGACACGCTGTCAACCAGCGTTAAAAATTTTCCGGTCGATAAATCACACCATGCCAAGGCCGCGGTCGGCTCGTCCACATCCATCAAGCCCGCATCGACCACCATGTTCTCGTCCGCTGGACTTCCGTTTTTTTCCGGCAGGATGATGGCGGAGAGAAAATTTTCCTCACCGATCGGCAGAAGGTTTTCCTCCGTGAGCGTACCGGGCGTCATCAAGCGTGTCACACGCCTATCAATAACACCTTTCGCATCCTTCGGGGCTTGCACCTGCTCGCACATGGCCACGCGGTAGCCGGCGGCAATCATTCTCTGCAGATAACCGTCCACCGCGTGGTGCGGTACTCCGGCCATGGGAACAGGGTTTTCCCCTTTGCTCCGGCTGGTTAGCGCGATACCCAGCACGCGTGAAACCGTGCGGGCATCCTCATAGAATGTTTCGTAAAAATCCCCCATGCGAAAAAAAAGAATAGCTTCCGGATACTGCGCTTTGTACATCTGATATTGCCGCATGGCCGGCGTTAAATCGGCGGCACTGATCGAGCCGATGGTGATCAGATTTTCCGGCGAAACATCAGACATGTGCCAAAGTATATCGCCCGTGGGAGAAAGCAACAAAATATGAGGATGTGGCACCGCAATTGGAATGATTGGCAAAGAAGCGGTTCGGATTCAGTGGTAAAGATACGATATTCTGTTTTGCTTATTTTACGGAAGTTTAACAGAAAACACCGTATTGGGTGGTAACGTCATGACAAAAACTGACAAAAGTCCTTGTATTGCGGCATTTATAGTGGTATACTGAAGGTGTGTTGAAGGCAGGCGGGCTACCAAATCGAGTTTGGCTCGCCTTTTCTGGCAGCGCGTTGAGATTCTTGGACATCCGCCGGGGTGCAGGGTGTTCTGCCCGGCTTGAGAGGCCCTCGAGCCTGAATATTGAGTTTTTACGAAAAGCCTGTTCGGGCTTTCTCTGGTGAATTCAGTGGCCGCAGTTGTGTTGACTTGCAGCCCCGAAACCCGCCCGGCTGGCGGGAATTTTGAGAGGCTCCCAAGCGGAGCGAGGAGTTTTTATGGTTTCCAAATGCTTTTCGTCGTTTCGTGGTTCTCAGCGTCCGTCCCTCGTGCTGCTGTCTGCTGGTGCGGCACTGGCGGCCACGTTGGCATTCATCAGTCCTGTGAAGGCGTCGCTCATCAGCGTTGAGTTGGGGTGGGCGGGCAACGGCCCGAGCGCTCAGACCGGCACCGGTCCAACGCCTGAGCTATCTGGCCACACGGTACCGAATGGCACGGTGGCGGCCGCGCCGTCGACCGATAGCAATAACTGGGATTATCTGGCAACAGATTCCAGCTATTACACAAATAGCGATTACACCGCACCGTTAACCTTGTCGAACGCAAGCGATTCCAACGGCAACCCGACCGGTATTTCGCTGACCTACACGAACACGCCCCTCGCAGGCTATCCGCACCCAGCGCCGTGGATACAGCGTGACTCAGCAGGCAATCCCATTGTGCCGGGTGCGTTGGCATTGACCAGCTTTCCCACGGCGACGTGGAATTCGAACAATGGAACCGATGAGTCAAGCCCGACTGATCCTCTCAATGCCTCGATAGAATTTTCCGGCCTGACTCCCGGCGCAGAATATAATCTGTACGTATACAGTGCATACGTCAACGGCGATACTGGGACCACATCCAACACACCGACGGTCACGCTCGATATGGTCAAAGGGTCTGCGGCGGTAACGTCATACAGTTACACCTACGATATGACCGGCGCCAATTTATTAGCCAGTTACCAGCTAGGCACCAACTATGAGGAATTCAGCAACGTGACGCCGGACGCCAATGGGAATATTCAGGTGGATGGCACAGCGGTGAATTCTTCGCTGTTTAACGGTGTTCAGCTTTATACGGTTCCTGAACCCGCCACGCTGGGCCTGATGGCGGTTGGTGGATTGGGTCTTCTGCTGCTTAAGCGCCGCCGAAGTGCCTGAAAAAACGCTTAATGCAGCCAACCCGCCAGCGATTGAGACTGCCGTGGATCGCCGTGGCCCCGCGGCTGCAGTGAATAGAAAAACAGAGGCCGATCCCGGAGGAGACGGGCCGGCCTTATTTTTTGGCAGTTTGTGGAGAAGCATCATGCGCCGTCGCGGTTTTACTTTGGTGGAGTTGCTGGTGGTAATCGCCATTATCGCGATTCTGATCGCACTGCTTTTGCCGGCGTTGGCGAAGGCGAAGATGCTGGCCGACAGGGTTCAGTGCTCCTCTAACCTGCAGCAAATCGGCATCGCCCTGCAGGAATATGCCGGCGAATACCGCGGGCAGTATCCGCTGGCTAATTTATGGAATTATCCTTTTGATAATTACTGCTGGTATGGTGGGCCTCGCCCCGCCTATTATCCGATCGCAGGTCTTGGGATGCTTTACTATGATTCGTTCGGCGTGGTAGGTGCAACCATGGTCAACCCTCGTGCCGGCATCCTTAAACCGACGGCGACCGGTTTAAGCCTGCTATTCTCTCCGGATACGAATAGCGGTTTCAGCCCGCAACAGATTGTGCCATCTGATTACAATAGTGCGACGGGCCTCTTGAACCTCTGGTGGTTTAATTGCGACTTCACCTATTGGATTGATATCGGCACGGATTACACCACGGCCTATGATGCACCGGCCGTGGCAGGTTTATACAAGGGAATGCCTACGCCGACCGGCACCATGAATTCCGGAGTGCTGGGGCCTTGGACATTTAAGAATGCCGATCCAGCGCACGAGCCGGCTCTCAATCCGCAATCCAGCCCTGGAACAATTCTGGTAACCGAAAATGCCCTGTTCCAGAACTTCACCGGTACCACCGGATTCACGGGCGTATGCGGACCATCATGGCCCCCCACCGCGGCCGGTTCCGTGGATTCAGATAACGTAGATGATTCCAAAAGCGCTGTGCCTGCCGGTGCAAATGAAATGTATAATGATGGATCCGTGCGGTGGGTACCGATGTCGAACATCAAAGTAAGGGCCAGTGAATACGGCATATTTTGGGGCTGGTAAGGCCATGAAGAAAGAGCAGTGGATGCATTTAAAATTTAAGAATGTCATGGCGATA
>DZDI01000316.1 GCA_022730455.1 Phycisphaera mikurensis
TATTTTGCCGAACAAACCGGGCAGGATATGCGCTATGAAGCACGACTCGCCCCGCTGGATGGCTTTGTACAAAGCGTCAAAGACTTTCAAAAAGCAGGCGGGCGCGGCCTTAATGTCACTGTTCCCTTCAAACTTGAAGCTTATGCGCTGGCCGACGGCCTCAGCCCACGCGCCCAGCGTGCCGGAGCGGTCAATACACTCCTATTTAAACCCGACGGAAGCATTGAAGGCGACAACACGGACGGCGTGGGTCTAGTGCGTGACTTGCACGACCACGGCGTCATCCTGAAGGAAGTCAACATCCTGATTCTTGGAGCAGGCGGCGCAGTACGCGGCGTACTCGCCCCCCTGCTCGCCGAACACCCCGCCAGTCTGAGTCTTGCCAACCGCACGGCAGACAAGGCGCTGCAACTCGCACAAGACTTTGCCGACTTAAGCCCCAACATCCAAGGCTGCGGTTATGACAAGCTTTATGGAAGGCACTTCGACATCATCATCAACGGTACCTCCGCCAGCCTCAGCGGCGAACTCCCGCCTCTGTCCAACGACCTACTCAAACCGGGCGGCGTGACCTATGACATGGCTTATGGCAACGAACCTACCCCTTTTCAACGCTGGGGCGAGGCACACGGTGCAGCCAAGGCACTGAACGGCTTCGGCATGTTGCTCGAACAGGCGGCAGAAAGTTTTTACCTGTGGCGCAGCATCAGGCCGGATACGCAAGAACTGCGTATCACGATGCGTTGAAACCTGCACCCAACACAAACCCCATCATCCACTGCGTCATACCGCTTAAAATCGGCCCGAGCACCGTCCACAGTACGCCGGTAAACATCAATGCCAACAGGATAACAAAGCCAAACGGCTCAACCTTCGAGACCATGAGCGCCCAATGGGGCGGCAAAAAACTCACCAGCACTCGTCCACCATCCAGCGGTGGAATCGGTAATAAATTGAACAACATTAACAGCAGATTAATAAAAATCCCCGCCTGCCCCATCAGCACAAGCGGCAGCGCCCAGTCGCCCACACCCTGCCCGGCCATCCATTGCCCCAGCGCCATGATTAATACCCAGAACACCGCCATAGCAAAATTGGAGGCCGGCCCCGCCATGGCCACCCAAGCCATATCAAAACGCGGATTGCGTAGATTGCGCATATCCACGGGCACGGGCTTCGCCCAGCCAAACACAAAACCACCCAGAAAAAAGGTCGCCATGGGCAAAAGCACCGTACCCACCGGGTCGATATGCTTTAGAGGATTAAGCGACAAGCGCCCAAGGCTTGCTGCCGTATTATCCCCAAAAAAACGCGCCGCATAACCATGTGCCGCTTCATGCACGGTAATGGCAAATAACACCGGCAAAATCCAGATACTGAATTTTTGAATTAAATTAAAATCCATTG
>DZDI01000317.1 GCA_022730455.1 Phycisphaera mikurensis
CGGCGGAACCCACATTGCCGGAAGCGCCGTTAATCAGCACTTTTTCACCGCGTTGGAGTTTGGCTCTGCGCAAAAAATCCATGGCGGTCGTTCCGCCAAAAGCTAGCGCGGCGGCTTCGTCGTAAGACAGGCCAGGAGGTTTGATAACCACCGCACCGTCTTGCGGCATGCTTTTATATTCGGCATAACAGCCCATACGGGTATCGCTAAACGCAAACACCGGGTCGCCAATTTTAAAGTTCATGACATCTTTGCCGAGCGCCGCAACGACCCCGGCCAACTCCATTCCCAATATGGGTTGCCTGGGTTTCCAGATGCCAAATACCAAACGCATAATCAGTCTAAAGCCAGTAGGCACATTGAGACTGCGAACCCTGCAATCGGCTGATGTCACCGTTGTCGCATGTATTTTTATCAGGACTTCATTGTCCTTGGGCGCGGGCTTTTCGATCTCCTCCAAGTGAAGAACTTCGGGGGAGCCGTACATTTTGTACACAACGGCTTTTATCAACATACAATCACCCTCGCTTAATCGAAACCAACCCATCAACCCAGTCTCGAACTTACACCGTAAGCACAAGGCGAGAATAGGCTTACACCGTAAGCACGTCAAGATCACTGATGACCGAAAACTCTGCAAAAAACCGTACCAAAAGCGCAGCGCAAACCAAATCTCTCAACCGGGATACCATTCTTAACGCCGCCGTGGCGCTCGCTGATGAGCGCGGCATTGATGCGCTATCCATGCGCAAACTGGCCGAGACGCTTGGCATCGAAGCCATGTCGCTCTACAACCACGTCAAAAACAAGGACGATCTGCTGGATGGCATGGTGGACATGGTTGTGGCCGAGATTGAATTGCCTGCCACCAACATCCATTGGAAGCTCGCGCTGCGACAACGCGCCATTTCGGCGCAAGAGATGTTGCTGCGTCACCCTTGGGCCTCCATGCTGATCGTTTCGCGTATCAATATCGGCCCGGCGATGCTGCGCTATAGCGATGCCTCAATGGGATGCCTGCGCGCCGCCGGTTTTTCTTATGCTTTGGCCGATCACGCCATCAATGCGATTGACAGCCACATCTATGGCTTTACGCTCCTGAAGTCGAATTTTCCCATCGAGGAACAGGAATATGCTCAGGCCGCCGAACAGTTTCTTCCGATGTTTCCCGCTTCGATCTACCCACACGCACGCGGCTGGGCAGAAGAAGTGATTTCTGGCCGACATTCCGGCATCAACGAGTTCACTTTCGGACTTGATTTGATCCTGGATGGACTTGAACGGCTCGCCAATGGAGATCAGTCTTAACGCCATGGAAAAAATCTCTACCCTCCCTCCCGCCGGATTCATGCGCCGCATCGGTGCCTTGTTTTACGACTGGCTGGCGATTATCGCCCTCTGGTTTT
>DZDI01000318.1 GCA_022730455.1 Phycisphaera mikurensis
AGCATATTCGCACTTGAAATATCGTGCAAATAGGCGTCAGGCTTTGCCAGTGCTGCATTCCATCGCTCGGCGATGCATATAGTTGTGGATCGACCTGCGGACGCAGGTCCAAGGCAATGGCGGAATTTTATAGGCACATACACATCGGCGATCAGCCTCAAAGTGCATAACCTGCGCTCTGTCGCTGGCAGGGTGGTCGCAAGCGCGCGGCCTTACGGCTGCGCTCACCGGGTGGCGTGACCGAATCCGCAAGAGGCAAGATTCAAGCGCTACGATATTGGCCAAGTCGATTCGTTCAGGCAGAACGGGCCGGTTCGGTGGTGGTCGTTACTGTGTCCACTTCCCGCACTGGCGGGATCGGGTCAAAATGACGATTGGCGATGAACCTGGGCCGAGGCTGTTGGCCGCTGTAAGGCGAAGTCAACGTATTAAGCGCGCTGTTGTAAACAAAAAATACATTGCTGCGTGGCCACGGTGTCATGTTCGCGTTGGAGCCGTGCAGAACATTGCAATCAAAAAGCAACACTGATCCAGCTTTGCCGGTGGGAGCCGTCAGGCCACCATCTTGAATGCAATGTGCGATGCTTTCCTCATCCGGGACGCCATATTCCTGCTTTTTCAAGGACTGCTGGTAATGATTTTCCGGTGTCTTACCCACACAACTGATAAATTTCATATGCGAACCAGCTACAACCATCAGCGGGCCATTGAATGCATTATTATCTGTCAGCAAAAGAGAAATGCTAAGCGCTCGCATGCGCGGCATGCCATCCTCAACATGCCAGGTTTCAAAATCAGAATGCCAGTAAAACGCATCTCCGCGAAATCCTGGCTTGAGATTAATACGGGACTGATGGAGGTACACATCAGATGCCAATATCTGTCGCGCTGCGCCTGCCAATTTCGGATGCGCCGCCAACCGCCCGAACGTGTCGGAGAGTTCGTGAACACAAAACATCGAACGAATATCTCCGCTTTTAGGTTCTGTAATGCATTCGGGTCGGGTTGTGATGGATGCGTCATCCCCAAGCCGCCGAATTTCCTGCATCAATGCCTGCACCTCTGAGACGGCGAAAAGCTCCGGCAGAAACAGATAGCCCTGTTCCGCATACGACTTGAGTTGATATTCGGATAGCGGTCCCGTGGTTATTTCGCCTGGCTGCGACCATACCACCGGGTCTAATCTCAATGTCATCATCGGTTGGTCTGCGATGCGTGACGGGTAAGAATCTTGATTCATCTGCATAAATAGTCCTTTTCATTGATGATGGATTGTGGGTTAGTAACAATAGTCAGTGCTGCGTGCCAGCCGCAGAGGGATATACGCCGTTGGCATCATCCCAGTGGTGTCCGGGACTAAAATGACTCCATCTTAATATTCGCAATTGCGAGATT
>DZDI01000147.1 GCA_022730455.1 Phycisphaera mikurensis
CCCGGTGCTGATAGTACAAATCAATGGAGTCGACACCCAAGCGGGCCAAACTGGCATTGCAGGCATTTTTTACATATTCCGGTTGGCCGCAAACGCCCCACCTGCGGCGTCGCATCGGCTCAATGGGTCTACGGACCCGGTTTTCGCCGCTGGCTCCTTGCAGTTGGGGCGTTTGCGGCCAATCAATCCTAATTTATAGGTGTGACAGAGCACTAGTTCGCGCACGTAGCCAAATTTGGTGGCGAGAACGATTTGATCGCGATGGAGAGGTGCCCCCACCGCGATGGCTTTGCCAACCAATTGTTCATTGGTAAATGGGCCGTACATGTCAGAGGTGTCAAAAAAGTTGATACCCAATTCCATAGCGCGGTGGATCGTGCGGATCGATTCTTGATCGTCACCGGGGCCATAAAAATCGGACATGCCCATACATCCCAGGCCGATTTCTGATACACGTAGGCTCGACTGGCCAAGTGGACGGGTATTCATCGGTGTCGCTCCTAAAAAACAGTACAACAGACCATACGCGATTTTAGGAGTCTGTCCAAGTAATCACAGCCCTGCTGTTACTTGGACAGAGCACTGGGCAGATTTTCGCACTTAAGCAGAAATTTTGCGTCGTTTTGTCTCATCCGCAAGACCGGCAGTTGCATACCATGCCGGGTAAATTATAATGCGTGGCTCGGCTATGCGGACGCAGCGGCCACCCGTAGGGGGCGGTGCGCTGGTTCGGTTTGGCCGACGGCGCGCTGACGGCCTGTGCTTGTGATGGACGGTGGACAGTGCGCCCCAGGCGGAACGGCATTGTTAGGAGTTTTTGGCACTATGCCTCATATTATTACCGAGCCATGTATTGGGACTAAAGATACATCCTGTGTGGCGGTATGCCCGGTTGATTGCATTCATCCCAAGAAAGATGAAACAACTTTTGACCCGGCAACCCAGCTTTACATTGACCCGGATACTTGTATTGACTGTGGTTTGTGCGTTGATGAATGCCCGGTCAAAGCGATATTTCCGGAAGATGATGTCCCCGCAGAATGGAAAAAATATATCCAAATTAACGCGGACCATTATAAGAGTTGATTACTATGCGCGATGCCGGACGTATCCGGCGTTTGAAGATGTTTCGTTCGATCATGTAACTTCCACGGAAGTCAACCGCAGCGGAATCGCAGCCGCTCGTGATCGCAAGACAAGGAATGACCAGCTATGGCCCAGACTCGTAAGCCTCGATTTCAGACTTTTTCACGTCCCAAAACTCGTATCGCAAAAATCAGCAGTACCGGTAAGGTGTATGTGGATTACAAAGACACGGAAACCCTCAAACGCATGCTCACTTTGAATGGTAAGATTCAGGGGCGGGGCCGGACGGGTGCCGCAGCCTTTGAGCAGCGAATGATCACAGACGCCATCAAGCGGGCCCGATTTATGGCGCTTTTACCATTCACGGGCGACCCGCATTTTTAAGAATCCAACGCTTGAAAACGCGCTGGGCGATTACGATTCGATATGCCGGAACGCACAATTAACAAGCGGGCTCTTTGCTCGCGTGCCGCTTGTTTGTTGGCTGCCGTAACGGGGTTGGTTTCCGTTGCCGATTCACCAATCCAGAGGTTTACGCCATGAATCGCGCAGCGCCTCGACCGATTCATCCATCAACATGGACCCTTTGACTGATTTAATATTCAGCCTCGGCTCGCCGGTAAGCTCGCCGATATCGGCCATGGGGATATCACCAAGGATGGCTTTAAAGTGGGCCATCTGCGGTTCTGGAACCTCCAGGAGGTAGCGCGTGGGTGATTCTGAAAACAGCAGGACATGATCTTCACGGGCGTCATCTGAACTGACCACATGTGAAAGTGTCACCTTGGCGCCAAGACCACCGGCAAAGAGCATTTCAGCCAATGCCACGGCCAATCCACCCTCGGACAGATCATGCGCTGAGCGAATTAAACCATGTGAAATCGCATTGGCCACCGCCCGGTGAATGCCGGGGGCCTGCGATAAATCCACCGTCGGCACATTACGCCCCAGATGGTTTTGCAGCATCAGATAATGCGAGCCGCCAAGTTCACGCCGCGTCTGGCCCACCAGCACCAGCCGATGACCGGGCTTCTTGGCATCCATGGTGATGCATTTGGATACATCATCAACCAGGCCGACGGCACTGATCAGCAGCGTATAGGGGATACAGATGCGAGCGCCGTCTTCGGTTATAAATTCATTAGATAGAGAATCCTTACCTGAAATAAATGGCGTCCGATACGCCATAGCGCCGTCGTAACAGGCTTGGCACGCTCGCACCAACGCACCGAGATGGATGCGATCGGTGCACTTTGGCCAGCAGAAATTATCCAGAAGTGCGATTCGATCGGGATTGCCGCCAACGCAGACGATGTTACGAATGGCTTCATCCATGCTATTGAGCGCCATTTGGTAGGGGTTCAGATCTCCGAACCGTGGTTGGCAGCCGACGGCCAGCGCCGCTGCGCATTGAGAATCGGGCACGGGCATGATGACAGCGGCGTCGCCGGGGCCATTGTGCTGCGGCCCCACCAATGGTTTAATAACGGTCCCGCCCTGCACTTCATGGTCATATTGGCGGATAATCCAGTGTTTACTTGCAATGGTTGGTGTGGCCAGCAATTGGTGTAACGTCTGGCCGAGGTTGACTGGCGGCGGTATACGCACGGCCGGAGGAGTGGGGTCTTCCCAGAGAGCCTTCCGCACCGGTTTGGGCAGCCCTTCATGGATAAAGTGCATATCCATATCACCGACGAGCTGGCCACGGTAGTAAAGTGTCAACCGACCACTGCCATCAAATTCGCCAATATCCACGGCCTCGACGTCGTACTCCCGCGCCAGCGCCTGCAACGCCGAAAGTTTGGATGGCGGTACCGCAAGTACCATTCTTTCCTGGGCTTCGGATATCCATATTTCGGCGTAGGTGAGTCCATCGTATTTGAGGGGGGCTCTGTCCAATTGCACGGCCGCGCCGGTCTCGGCACCCATTTCTCCTACGGCACTGGAAAGTCCGCCGGCTCCGCAATCGGTGATCGCGTTGAATAGGGGGCCGACGTCAGCGTCGCGAGCCCGGATGATGACATCCAGCATTTTCTTTTCAGTGATGGCGTTGCCAATCTGCACCGCGTGGCTGAACTGTTCGCCATGCTTATCGGTAAGCACGTCGCTGGAAAAAGTGGCACCATGAATGCCATCACGCCCCGTTCTACCGCCGAGCACCACGATTCGATCACCTTTCCGGGCCGCCCCTTTTTGCGATTGATCCAATGGCAGCAAGCCAACGCATCCACAAAACACCAGCGGATTGCCAATGTAGCGGCCGTCAAAAAACACTGCGCCATTCACGGTAGGAACGCCCATGCGGTTTCCATAATCGCGTACCCCCGCCACGACACGCCGCACCGTGCGGCGGGGATGAATCACGCCACCGGGTACCTGGCTTTCTGGAATAGTGGGGTCGGCAAAGCAGAATATATCGGTGGCGGCGATCGGCATTGCGCCGCCGCCGGTACCGATGACATCGCGAATGCACCCGCCGATGCCAGTGGCCGCCCCACCGTAGGGTTCAATGGCAGAGGGGCGATTGTGCGTTTCAACCTTCATGCACAGGGCGTACTGGTTGTCAAAAGCGATGACACCCGCGTTATCTTTAAATACGCTCAGTGTCCAAGGCAGATTAAGTTCAGATGTAGCGCGAAAAATAGTGGATTTTACTAAATTATCAAACCGCATCGAAACATCACCGGGGGCATGGTGGTCGTGTCCAGCGTGCTGGTCGGCGCTCGGGTGATGGGTGAAGTCAATAATGGCCTTGAGCGTTTTGTGAACGCAATGTTCACTCCAGGTTTGAGCCAGCGTCTCCAGCTCGGCATCAGTGGGCTCACGTCCCATCTGCTGAAAATATTTTTGGATGGCCGACATCTCCGACACATCCAGAAACAGATGACCCTTGCGGGATAGATTCTGCAATTCTTCGCGCGTCAAACTACAAATCGGAACTTCCACCCGCTTAAACTCATATGGCTCTCCGACGGGAAACGCCTTGGGAAGCAGGGGGGCGGTGTGCAAGTCTTCAATACATTCGTTGGCTAAAACCCGCCGTCCCAGCATCGTGGCCGTAGCGGCGGTTAAATTTCCCAGCAGAATAAATCGACGGCCGGTGCGCACCTCCACGGCCGCGGGCGGGCTTGAAAGTTTGTCGGCGATGGCGGCCTGAGTACTGGCCGCGACGGGATCCATCACACCCGGCTTGAGATGCACTTCCAGCAGTCTTCCTGCTGTGTGAGATTCTGTGCCGACCACATAACGTTCACAAACCGGGTCGCATAGGACTTGCGCGGCGATGTGCTCCACGCGTTGCGGCGTGAGGATAGTCGCATCACCTTGAAGAAGAAATATCCGGCCGGAACTGACGGAATAAACTTCATTAAGACCCAATTGCTGAATTTCATTTAATATCGCCTGCCCCGCCACATCGTCGGCCGGGTTCAGGGGGTAGACTTCAACTCGATAAACGGCCATGACACTCCTTCAACGCGGCATACTGTCGCACACGCTGAATTATGCACTGAGTTTTGCAATTATGCAGCTTTGGATGCCCTGTTTTTGTCGAAATTCTATTTGCGCCTTGAGCGGTCGCCCGGTGCGATGCTGTGGGCGTTCTTATGGTACCGCAACTCTGCGCATCGATCCTTGGGCCACACCACGGCAATCACATCCAGCCGCAGTGGATAGTGATTCAACCGCCGGGTGCGGGCAAACCATTGTGCGGACCGGTGCAGCGCTGCAATTTTGCCCTGATCAATCGTCGCCTCGGGCGGGCCATGAATTTCAGTTGTACGTGTGCGGACCTCAATAAAAACCAGATCACCTTTATCCAACGCTACTAAATCCAGTTCCCCGCCTGGACATCGCACCCTTCGGGCAACGATTCGCATGCGGAGTTTGCGGCGGACATAGCGAGCCGCCAGATTTTCTCCCGCCCAGCCAAGGGCGTCTTTATCATCCGGACGGCGTGGCTGGGTTATTCGGCGGAGCAGATGCTGGAACATGTCTCCCTCACAATGCTGCGGGATGCCTGCGTCAGTTAAGTCCCATCGCCCGAGGAAAACCGGCAGCGATATTCATATTCTCGATCGCCTGCCCGGCGGCCCCTTTCACCATATTATCCAGCGCGCTGATAATGATCCATCGGTTGTTGTATTCGTAAATGGCCATATCAATATAGTTGGTATTGATGACAAATTTGGTACTGGGCCCTACATCGGTGCGAATACGCACAAACGGGCTCGCACTGTAAGCCGCGTGCCAGGCATCCAAGGCCGAACCGATAGTCGCCTGCCCCATCGGCCTGGCATAGATGGTGGACAAAATGCCGCGATCCATCGGCACCAGATGGGGTACAAACGTGATGTCCACCTTTTTCCCGCTGCCTGCTTTAATGCCTTCGACCATTTCCGGCGCATGGCGATGTGTGCCTATGGCATAGGCTTCAAATGCCTCGTTGCGTTCCGGGAAGTGATGCTGCGGCGCAGGATTACGACCGGCACCGGATATGCCCGATGCGGCGTTGACAATGATATCCTGCGGGTCAATCAGGCCGGCCTTAACCAGTGGTGAAAGCGGAAGAATGGCGCAGGTGGCATAGCAGCCGGGGTTGGCGATCAGCTTCGCTTCCGCAATTTGGCGGGCAAATATCTCGGGTAGCCCGTAAACCGCGTGCACCAGATTCTGCGTATCGCTATGTGGATGCTTGTACCACTTCTCATAAAGCTGAGCATCTTTCAGCCGGTAGTCTGCTGAAAGATCAATCACACGCAGACCCGCCGCCAGCAAATCTGGCACGTACTCCATAGCTGTCGCATGCGGCACGCATAAAAAGGCGATATCGGCTTTTTGCGCAATAACCCCTGGCTCGAAAAGCTCAATGGTGAGATCACTACGACCGAGTAATTCGGGAAAAACCCTGCTGATGGGCTGTTCGAGTTTGCGGCTCGCCAGCACCGTTACCTTCACCTGAGGATGTCGCAACAACCAACGCAGCAGCTCAAGGGAAGTGTAACCCGTGGCGCCCACAATGGCAGCACGTAATGGATTGGGCATGATTACCTCATCACAACATTGGCGGACGGCACATCGCAGCCCTGTTATTACCTAGCCGACTCCTAGTGCTCTGTCACATCTACCAATTAGGATTGATTGGCCGCAAGCGCCCCAACTGCAAGGAGCCAGCGGCG
>DZDI01000027.1 GCA_022730455.1 Phycisphaera mikurensis
GCAGTTGGGGCGTTTGCGACCAATCAATCCTAATTTGTAGGCGTGACAGAGCACTGACCTGGAAAATCGGCGGACGCTATGCCATTTATTTGATCGACCCAATTTGCGTTCTTCTGGGAATGATCGCTGCATATTTCTTGTTCGGCCAATTCGTGGATGACTTTTTGGCCCTTATCGGGGTGCTGCTGCTGATGACGAACCCGATCATTCTACAGTTTGCAGACGATGCGAATTCACACGGGGCCGCATTCGGTTTTACGGCGACCGGTTTTTGCCTGCTGATGATATGGCTACGGCGTGGCGGCTGGCGTTGGGGGCTGGCGGCGGGGCTGATGCTGGGATTTTGTCCTTACATGCGTTACACCGAAGTGCTCTGGTGCTTACCGCTGATGATGGCATTGTGCGTTGCTCGATTCAGCGACAGACGGCCATGGAAAGACGTGTGGATTCTCGCCGCCGCCTACGCCTTGCCCATACTTATTTTGGCGATAATCAACTGGGCAAATTTCGGCTATCCCTGGCGGACCGGTTATTGGTACTGTGGCGAGCAGGGCGGTTTCAACTGGAAGTACCTGGTGTCGGGCGATCAGACATCCCATTTTCAAGGGAACTGGATCACGGCGCTGGGGCAGTTTGAAAACCTGGGATTGTTTCTTGTTTTTCCATTGGTCGTGCTGGGTCTTGGAAAATTCCTTGCAGACAGCCGCCGGTGGGGTATCGTACTGGCCGCATGGATCATTCCCAGTGCAGGCGTTTACCTGTTCTATTACTGGGCACCAAATCCTCTCAACGCCGTCGGGTACATGCGATTTTTTATTGACATCATGCCGGCGATGATACTTTGTGTACTTTGGTGCATACGTGGCATTTTCGGGGCATCAACCAGCAACCGTGCCTTGACGACGGGGTTATTGACAGTCATGGCCGGCGCGTACTGCCTGACGCGCAGCGTGCCGGCTTTGGAGCATATGCGCGATGTTAAACACAATCTTGCCAGCACAGCGTACATGCTTCGACATCATATCCAGGCTCACGCCATTATTTTCGCCGACGCTCCCATATGCAATTATCTCGGAAGCACCACCGATTACCGACTCTATAACCTGCAGACAATGACACCAGGATTTTTCCGGCAATGTATCATTATCTCCAACACACCGGGCCCGCATCCTCTCCAGAAAGCTCGTGCCCGGGCTTATGTAAAACTTTTAGGACGGCGACTTGCATCCGGGCGTGAGGTACCTCTGCCATTGGCCGCTTATCACAGAATTGAAATATCCATCATTCGGCGAGCCGAAGCGGAACACAGCACTGCCTACTTTGTGGTGCCAGACGGCGATACATGGCCAGCGATTCCCGACTTCCCCGGAGTGACAAAAACCAAAATAGCGGTATGGCGCAATCTCCTCATGGATCCGCGTCGCCGCCCCGGTGGCATTTGGAATCATCAGCAAGGACCCGACCGCATCGTGCTGATGGCCCTGTATCGCGTGTATGTCCATCACCTACCCTACCTGCCACGAGACCGGTAACCCCAGGCCGGTATGCACATTATGCCGCCATGATGATGCATCACTGAAATTGTATGGACGCCCCAAAACAAAACTGACCTTCAGAATTTTCACAGCGCGGCATTTTTTATCGGTGCTAGCCAGGACTTTCCGCAAGATTGTCAAGCCGTCGTGACGGGCTACCGATACCACAGCAGGTCTGGGGCGTGTATCGAGTGCGACCGCCAGATAGACAGGACTGTTCTCGAATGTTTTTTTTCCGGGGAATCGCATGCGAAATCCGCTTATGAACAACCCATCTGATGGTTCGGCCATTCACGATCACAAAACCGCTGTCGGCGGTATTCCTTTGATCGTTCCATTTGCCGAGACGCGTATCGCCCATCCTATTAAAATCGGTTTCGACGCCCCCGAGGCTGCGTCCGATGCGGCCGTGGCTGCGTCTTTTGCCAATCCTGTTGTTGATTTTCCATCGCATGTACGTGTGATAAATCTGGGAATGGTTCTGACAGCCTGCGCCATGCTTCTTGTTGGTGGCCTGTTCATGCCAGGCGGTCAATTCTCTACCAGTTGGTGGCATACGTCTGCCGGATTTTCCGGAACATCCATTGTTCCAACATTGTTAAATCATTGGCAACTGGCTGTTGGGGTTGTCGGTATTCTGGTCATTCCGTTCCTTAAGACGCAACATCGGGGTCGCTTGGCGTTGAGTTTAGGCTTGAGTCTGAGCGCCCTGCTTGTCGTTTCGCTTTTGGAGCAGCAAATCGTCGGTGTGCCGCTGATACTTCTGCCATTTTGCGGATTGGCTGCCATGGTAACGCTTAATGCCGTACTTCGCGCCCGCACGCTGGCACCCGATGTTCGGTATCTGAAACACTGGCAAATATTTACAGGACTTGCATCCATCACGCTCTGGCTTTTACCGGCGTATGAATCCATTCATGGCACGGTAATGAGGCAAATACTGATCGCGTCCGGAGGGTCATACCTGACCAGTGCATTTATCTTTGCAAGCATCGCGGGTGTAATGGCAGGTGTTCTCGGCATGGTGGACGGCGGAGATGGCTATTCGCCGGCGCGCAACGTCACGGCCCGGTTTCTATCGTCTGCCGCTATTGTCGTGATGGGCGGCTGCGGCCTAGTCCTGGCGGCCCATATTGGTCATGTGTCCGCCGTAGAGCATGCAAGCACACGCTGGTTTGGCGTGGGCTTGGTTTGGCTGGATTTAGTCATCAATGCCTGCATACTGATGGCGTGGTCGGGGCTGATAGAACGTTTTGGCGGGGTGGCCGCGCATCGGCATGGGTTGCCGGAGCACGGCACCGACTGACTGCGCAGCACCAAGCTGCGTCTGCCGTACCGGCCGACGGTATGGCTCCGCAGCCCAGCGATTTTCGGCATGCAGCGGGATGGCGTCGCCTTCCGGCTGCATGCCGAAATTGATTTCGCCGCGACGCAGTCGCTTCTTCTATGAACTGCCGATCTGCAAATATTCTCCGGCCTCGCGAACAATGTCCGCTAGGGCACCGGAGTCAAATGGCGATTTCAAACCGGCTGACGCAAGCAGCGCAATAAACGGCGCAGAACCTCCTCGCGAACACAAATCAACGTACTGTCGCGCGGCCGATGGATAATCCGCATTCGACAACCGCCAGAATTGCAGCGCAGCACATTGGGCCAAGGTGTAATCAATATAATAAAAGGGCGAACGGTAAATATGCTGCTGTGCCTGCCACCGGGCACCTGAGGCGGGATAAGCCAGATCGCCCCACTTTCGCCACGGCATGTAGAGTGATTCAAGGCGATGCCATGTGCGGTGGCGGTCCTGCGGCGACATATCCGGGTGGTTGTATATCTCATGCTGAAAATGGTCAACGCACACGCCAAATGGCAAAAATTCCAACGCCGCTTTCAAGTGCATTCTTCGATACCGTTCAGCGCTTGGCCCCATTAAACGCGACATCTGAGGATAAGCCAGAAATTCCAAACTCATTGAGTGAATTTCAGCCGCGTCCATCGTGGGCCAAAAATAATCCATAAAGGGCTGGTTTCGACTCTGGTAATTTTGGAAGGCATGCCCCATTTCATGCGTGAAAACATCGATATCGTGATGAGTGCCGTTAAAATTGGCGAAAATGAATGGCATGCCGACATTTGGAAACGACGTACAAAATCCGCCGCCAGCTTTGGTTGGCCGGTTACCCAAATCCATAAATCCACCTGCGAGCATTTGACGGTACAAATCTGCAAGGCTTGGGTCAATTTGTTCAAACATCCCATGCGCTTGTTCGGTCAGAAACACCTGGTCGCCAGCCGGCGTGGGATTACCAGCCGGATCGATTATCGGCTCATCCCATGCGTAGAGCTCGTCAAGATGATTTTCACGTCGGCGATGGTCCATGAGGCGAGTCACCAGCGGAGTCACGTGCTTAAGCACTTCATTGCGGTAGTTCTCCACTTGCGAGGGGCCATAGTCCAGCCGGTGCATGCGCCGGTATCCCAGGGGCGTAAATACATCGTCACCGAGCACGCGGGCCATCTTCGTACGGAGTTTCACCAGTCGATCAAATACATCATCCAGTTCGTCGGCATGGGCTTGAAAAAACTTCCACATGGCAAGCGCGGCTCCATGGCGTGTGGGCCGATTTACATGCTGCAGAAACGGCTGGATACCGGCTAAGTTATATGCTTGACCATTGAAAGATATTTCAGCACTGGCGATCAATTGTGTATAGCGGGCTTCCAATCCAGCTTCGGCCTCCAAGTCGATGGCGATCGCTGGATCAAAGGTGGAGATATCCATGTGCCACAGCGCCCGCAAGTGTGACGGTAAAGGGCCGCGGTTTTGGCCATCTGCCGCCGCCAGCAGTCTACGCTTCATCCGGGTTTCAAATTCAGTCACCACGGGGCCGATTTGATCCGCATATTCACGATCCGCTTTGTACTGCGGATGGGCGGTATCCTGCGAGAAGTGGAGATGCGTTAAGGAGAGCCATGTATCGGTTTCGCGGCGCCTGACGTCCCATCGCTGCATGGCTTGGGCCGAAGCCCCACTGTCCAGAAGCGAGAATAATTGGCTGTAATCAGCGGCCAACTGATCGCGTGCAGGGCGCTGAGCTTTAATATCTGAAAATTGCATGATTTCTCCATACGATGATCCAAGAGTCGGTCCAGATCATAGCACGGCTGCGATGTGCCAGAAACGTGCCGATACAAGCCCGGTGGCTAAACGGTCTGCACGCGCGGGTGTATCCACGCGACATAATAAAATTTATGAACGCTTTATCCCGAATTGACGTATTATCGGGAAAATCTCCCAATACTGCGTGGCCGCCGCTGGGGCGTGATGCGGATCGGAATATAATGGTGTTCAGGCACTCAACGTATCTGCTCCGACGCACCCGACCATACTGCGGAGATACGCGTCATCTTGCACGCGTCCAAGGTGGCGTTGGGCAACCGACAGGCGGTACATAATGTTCAGTCGCGATTGAGCACGTGGGTCGGGATGGTCTTGAATCCATTGCTGCAGATACGTCACGTGTCTTTGCCAAAGGCCAATATCACGCTCTTGCCGAATTTTGAGACGACGCTGGTACCAGTCGCTGGAGAGCAGATATTCACGGGTAAACATACGGCGGATATCGGGGTGATGCACATCGCGGCCTTCATGCTGCCCGTGTGCCATAATAAACAAAAGGGCTTGGAGCGGTGGACATACCTGTTCATAGCTGCCGTCGGAGAAATACCCCAAGGCGACCCGCTGTTGTGTTTCCGCGATGTTCAGGATGCCGTCCACATAGTCATCCAGGCCTTGGGATTCAGGCTCAAGCATGGATTGATCAAAGACGCGGGCGGGATTATCAAAGATGCGCCCCAGAAAGGTACGGACAAAGTTGTAGTTGATGCGATAGCCCAGTCGGCTGGCAGGGATGTTGCGGCCATGATATTCAAAATCGTTGAGGCGATCCAAATACCCGTTGGAGATAAGAAAATGCGGATTCCGCTCCTGCCGGGTAAGCCGACACCAGATTTCCGGAACCAGCAGGCTGATGTCATGATCAATGCGAACGTGAGGCCCGATGAACCCAGCGGAGGTGGAAAACCCACCCAACCCGGTGAGGATAAAACTGATGAGCGAGGCATTGAGGTCGGCAGATGGAAGGAGTGCATTAAACGGCCCCTTGGTCAAAGCCCCTTCACTGCCTGCACCAGTGGTGGATGGGCTTTTTCCAGTCAGCGAGCAAATGAGTTCCATGAAGAGTTCGGGCAGTTCCTGGTAGTGAATTGGGTTGTAAACGGCCAGCGAGCGAATGCCAAGCTCGGGAGGATTATTGCGCCGCCCCATGAGCACTGCCCCCACGCCAAATTCAATGGGTGCATCTAGTTTAACACCGCACATCAATCGGGCACCAACCTCGGCCAGATAGCGTTCATGCGGTCTGGTCAGATCAGGCCGAATCTGCAGATAACGCGGATTTTTGGATGGTTTACCATCCACCAGACGAGGATACGCCGAGCAAACCGAATATCCATCGGCTTCGGCGGCGGCTGCGAGCATTTTTTGCATCGGCTCGGTAAACGCGTCAAAGGCTGTCACATTATTAACAATTTCCTGGACATCCGGTCGCTTGAGAGGTTCAAAATTGGTGATGAAGTTATGGCCAAGCGCCAGATCATGCTCCGTCTGCACATCAAACCCGGGATAGATGGCCTCATCGGGTCGCTGGAAAAGTCTGTACTCACAATTGCGGGCAATTTTGACGCTTTGGCCGGGCACCGCCGTGGCAAGATGCGGTACCATCGACACGGGCACGACCGTCGACGCGGTGATGTCATCTTCGGTTTGCACTTTAGCAGCGGGATAAAAATCCTGGCGCAGCTTGAATGTTCTCCAACCGCCATTTTCCAGCAGGCCTACACGCAGATAGGTACCTCCGGCCTTGCGGCCGTCGACTTTTAATTCATGGCCTGGTTCACCGTTAATGATGTCGACCGAAAAGTGCGACCGCCAGTCATTTCTCCAGTCGGGTCGGTAAAAGCGTTTGATAAGGAAAACAAGCGCCAGTGTTTCAGCGGGGATATTTTTGAGCCAGCTATTAAACTCGTCGGTGTAATCGGCGGCGGGCGTTAATAATTTAATCACACTGCCCAGCGAGCGGCGCTGATCGAGTATGGGGCGCGATGGCGTCTGGTTGTAATCATGGGGCTGCTTGCCGGGGCGCCAGCGATCGGCATAGTCGCGGTCAATAATGGCGGCAGCGCTGTCGAAGTCCTTTTGCATATCGCCGATATAAATGGGTCCGTAGATCATATAATCCAGCAGCGACTTGCTGATTTCACTTTTGCCGCCGCCCGAAACGGTGCATGGTTTGTGGCAGAATACGCCATCAGGCATGGTGGTGGTTACACGGTAGCGGCCCGTACCGGGGTGTTTGGTAAGAAAGAAGCGTTGTCCAGTGGCCGTCATGTATACATGTCCGGCTAGAAGTGGGATGGAAATAGCCCGCTTCTGAAGTAACCAGGATATTTTTCCTGTTGGGAGGTCAAAACGGGCACTGTGGGGCACGTAAATGATATACGGGTAATGTTTATCAATGGCATACCCACCGGGCTGTAGGTCGACAGTGCTGGAATTTTCCGAGGCAATCTGTTCAATCGATTTGCAGTCTGGCGCGTCGGCACTCGGATGAAATTCCATTCCATGGGAATAACTGGGGAATGCCAGTGCGCCGCCGGCGTGTTCTTCTTCGCTGTTGCCGAAAAGATTACTGGCAAAGCTGATCTGTGTTTTAACCTCTTTTTTGCAATAGCCAAAATAATTGTCGGCGATAAGGGTGACCATTATGCCGGCGTCGGATCGGCATGTCAGTTTGAAGGCACTCCCATTGTTGTATAACTCGTCGGGGGATTTCCAGCAGGTGCCGTCGGCACGTTGTCGCTCGGTGGCATGTTCCCACGATGGCAGACCGACTTTCTTTTTCGTCAGGCTGACTAGGTGTGGCGCGAGGATCACGCAGCCAGTATGCCCAGACCAGGCTTCAACATCCAGTGCCGCATCATTTTCGGGCAGCATGGGGTCGCCGGCATTACCAAATATTTCCTCGACGAAGTCGAGATTGGCAACCAGTGAGCCGGGCGCAAAAAATCTGATTTCCATACGTTTTTCAACGGGGTCCGAAGGAGTAGCCGGACACACCAGCGGTCGCAGCAGCAAGGAACAGAACAAGTGTGCGGGATTGGTGAAGCGCACCGTGTACGGCAAGACGGCCAATTCCGATGGTGGTTTGAGTGCCTCGTTGAATAGAGCCATAAAAGTGGATACGGGGACGGCGATTTTGTCAGCCGGAACAGGCAGGCCCACGTCCGCAATATGGAAAGTGCCTTTGGTGGTGCGGCGGTCGCTGCGGGGATTGTGCAATACTCCATTGCGGACCCGGTAGGACTTAAGCCAGCGCGTCTCAAAGTAATCTGCCTCCATTGGCAGTGCCAATTCACGGGCCATCCCCGCAGTGGCAAGAACAAAGGTGTCGGATGGCAGGCGGGGTGTTGCAGACACTCCAGCCTGACGACAACAGTCAGCCAGGAAATTTTCAATGCGGCGGTCAATCGGGCAGCGATAGTCCTTAAGGAGGCGGAGGGTTTCCCGGTAATTGGCCAGTATATTTTTGGCCAGCAACGTACCGGCAGTGGCCGAGCCGGTATCGTAGCCTAACGCCATTAACTGGAGGCGAATGATGCTTTGGAGTTCTGCCCGGTCGCGATTAACTTTCGGCAAGCTGTTTGCTGATTGTTCGATCATTTAGGGGATATCCTCAGTAAATCGCAAGAGCGATGCAGACGTTTGCATCACACACCATTTTCACACACATCAGCCTACACGTTTTTGGGGTTAAGTGCATCCGCTTTTGGCATCACCTCACCAACCAAAAGGCGCTGGGCCGAAAGGTGTTGATGTGCAACCTGCATGCCGATGTGTAGTCGGCTGATAAATCAATGAATGAGCGGAATGCGTTGGATTAACAGCGGCTGTATTGAGGCTGGCTCTGCCCACCACAGATAAAAATTGTGCGTCACCGGCAGCAATACATGCAGTATGCGCGAGTGCCCAAAAAACAAGCAACTGCCAGCTTAATCATGCTTATGCGACGGCCGACGATCCCAGAATCTCGTCCGACAACTTTGCCTCGCTGGCGATTTCCAGCCATTGGTCGGGAATACTGGTTAAGCCGGTAGGGTTGGCGAGTTGGTCTTCAAATTCTACGCCGTAACGATATCCACCCAAGGGAAGTTTACGGCAGAAGCAAACACGGCTTAAGACGAGCATACCGCCACCCTCTTTGTAGGGGACACTAATGACGAGGCGCTCATTTTTATACAATCGACGCACCGATACAAAACCGATTCCCCTCAAAGACACATCCTCGGTTTCAACCTTGAATTTTTTGGGGCGGTTAAGCCCCTCGCGCGGCAGGCGTTTAACCCAGAGGCTAGCGCCCACGGTCTTGCGATTATGACGACGAATAACTCCGTCACTCTTCATATCATGCAAAACAGACAAAATAAGTTCACGTTCAATTTCCGACATTTAAGCGGCGCTCCGTTGATGCAAAATAGCAATAGGCCCATGGCCGCCACCGGATGGCTGGCGCTGGGTCACCTCCGTACCAGTTACTGTTATCGAACCTTAGCCCGGAAGAAGTTTACGCAAACTATCAATATTGACATTTGCGTAATTATGGTCGCCAATGAACGCTGAACAAGAATCATAACTTTGGATTTATAATGTAGTTACGCATTTTTATAGCGATTTTACCATCTTGCCTGCCGCGTTTTAAATGCATCGATTCAACGGGTGCCGGGGCACGGGGGATGGCTGATGGTTGATTTGCTCGTAACGCCGCCAGCCATGCCGAGGGTTGGAACGATGGGTATTGGCGCTGGCGAATATTTAGACTCTACTAGTGGGCGGGATTGTAAGTTAGCACCGGGAGTTTGGTATCGACGGGCCGACCTTTTTTTTATGTGCTGCGGAACATAGCGCCGATGCACTTGGTGCGTCGCTTATTGACGCGCTGCGCACCAATTTTCCCAAAGCCCGCTTCATTGGCGTTGGTGGACCCAAAATGACCAAAGCCGGCTGCCGGGTATTGGCCGATCCGACCCGACATTCCGCCATGCTGCTTGGGGCGGCGAGCCAGATCGGTTTCTGGCTGCGGTTACTGAAAGACATACGTAGACAATTAGCGACCGAACGCCCAGCGGTCGTGATTCCGATCGATTCACCACCGGTGAATCTGCGTGTAGCGCGGGCGGCGAAAGATTTAAAACTTCCCGTGTGTTTTTACGTTGCACCACAGCTATGGGCATGGGCACCATGGCGGATCAAAAAGGTGCGGGCAAGCGTCGACACACTCTGCTGCGTGCTGCCGTTTGAAGAGGAATATTTTCGTCAGCGCGGCGTTAATGCCGTCTATGTGGGACATCCCATTTTTGAAAACCAGCTGCAAAGTGAAACCCTGACACCGCCGCTACCGTCTGGTAATATTAAAATTGCACTGTTTCCGGGATCCCGCCGGTCTGAAGTCGAGGCCAATTTGCCCGTTATGCTGCGCAGCATTATTGTGGCGCAGGGGCGTCATTCAGGAACCGTCTTCGCAGCCGCCGCGGCCGACTCCGATCGACTCTGGCAAATTCGGCAGGCGGCGCGCCAGGCATCGGTCAAGATGGACATCCGCACGGGATGTGCAGAGGAAATTATCCGCTGGGCAGATTTAGTCCTGACAGTCAGTGGTACGGCCACGCTACAGATTGCCCGCTATCAAAAACCGATGATTATCCTCTATGCGCTGGCGGGCTGGAAATGGAACCTCGCCGGGCGCTATCTTATACAAACCCGGTACATGTCACTGGTGAACATACTGGCCAATCGAGAGCTCACCCCGGAATTTATGCCCTTTTACGGATCGCCCGATCCGGTGGTCAACCGCGTGCTTAATTTGGTGGCTCATCCCAGCCAGCGACAGGAAATTTCGCGTCAACTCGCGGAACTGACCAAGCCAATGCTGACGTTCGCTAATGCCCGTTCACCGTCGAAGCGGGTGGTGGATGAAATTCGCAAGCTGATGCCCGGCAATGCCTGACCATGCCGGTAAACGAATGCGGATACTCTATGACAGTAAGGATTTATTAATATATGCAGATTACATTCTATAACACATTGCACCATCAAATGGACACTTTTGCTTCGGTTGGCGATGACCTACCGCCGGATGAAATATTAAAGGGAAATACCTGCCGCATTTATTCCTGCGGCCCGACAGTATACGACTACGCGCACATCGGCAACTTCAGGGCGTTTGTTTTTGCCGATGTGCTCTGCCGATTTCTGGAGCTTTGCGGGGCCGAGGTTATCCATGTCATGAACATGACAGATGTGGGCCATATGACCGAGGATGACCGGGCGGATGGCAGCGGACAGGATAAACTGGCTCTGGCGGTTGAAAGGATGAAGGCGTCGAAAAAAGCCGGCCGGGCACCAGTGGATGATCCGGGTGATCCATTTCAGGTGGCGGATTACTTTGCGGAAGAATTTCTCGCCGACGGCCGGTCCATGCGGCTGCGTGTACTGCAGCGTTATGACGCAGCCGCGGAAAACGACCGTGAAAACATAATGCCCCGCCCTACTCGACACATTGACGCTTTTATTAAAATGATTGAAACGCTCATCGCCCGAGGCCACGCATACGTTGGCTCCGACGGTGTGGTGTATTATGACATCAGCAGTTTTCCGGAATATGGCCGGTTGTCGGGCAACTCGATTGATCGATTGAGCCATGGGGCCGGAGGACGCACGGCAGAGCGCGCGGCCAAACGTAATCCTGCCGATTTTTTTCTGTGGAAGCCGGATTCCCATCATATCATGCGATGGCCAAGCCCATGGGGTGAAGGTTATCCGGGCTGGCACATTGAATGCAGCGCGATGGCAATGAATATTCTGGGCACCACACTGGATATCCACACGGGAGGTGAAGATAATATTTTTCCACACCATGAATGTGAAATTGCCCAGTCGCAGGGATGCACCCAGCAGCCGTTTGCCCGCTTCTGGATGCACACCCGGCATCTCATGGTCAATGGGGAGAAAATGTCAAAATCCAAGGGTAATTTCTACACCATCCGCGATTTGACCCATCAAGGCTTTGACCCTCTGGTCATTCGATACGCCCTGCTGACAACGCGGTATCGCGAGTCGATGAATTTCAGCCTCTCAGCCCTGCATGATTCAGCCGCAGCCGTCGAATCACTGCGCGATTTAGCGCAGCGATCGGCGAGCGCAGCTCAAGGGAAAAATGGCGGTAACATCGATCCACCAGCCCTGCAGGCGCCGGAAGAGGCGTTACTGCGTGATTTTGTCAGCGAATTGGCCAACGATCTGAATATGGCCGGCGCGCTGGGGCATCTCTTCGCGTGGTCAACGGAAGTTGGCCCGACAAAACATATACCTGCTGCACGAGCTGCATCCATCACCACCGTGCTTAAAAAAATAGATGTGGTACTGGATGTTATTTTCGCGCCGCTGCATGCACTGAAGGCGGAAACAACCGCCACCATCCAATCGCTGATGCTGGAGAGATCGGCCGCACGGCGCAATAAGGACTTTGCTCGCAGTGATCAACTGCGTACGGAAATTGAGCGCCTCGGCGCACAAGTTCAGGATTCACCTGCCGGAAGCACCTGGCGGAGAAAGCTTTGCCCCACACGGTAAATGTCTAATAGCGCAGGTATACCGTCGCCGTTGGCCCAACGTCGTGCATCCGGGGCATTTCCCGCACATCGCAGTCTTGCTATTACTTTGGACAGACTCCTATCCCGAATTCACGTTGGTGAATAGGCCGGGAGTCTGTTTTGTTCGAGTGGTTTTGCCGTTTCGCGTGGAAGGCGCAGAAGTCAGCGGCTGCTCAGCGCCAACCAATGATTCGCCGACCTGCGTTGCATTGAGCCGAACGGCAATGCGTGCGGCATATTCAGGCGACAATTCAAAGCCGAGGTATCGACGCCCCAGCTTTTTCGCGGTGACCAAGGTCGAACCGCTGCCACCGAAGGGGTCAACAACCAGTTCACCGGGGTTCGATGATACCCTGATGATTCGTCCGAGTAATTGTTCCGGCATCTGACAGCCGTGCCACCCGGCACGCTCTTTGAAGGTGCCGCACACTCGCGGCACGTACCACACGTCCTCTTCAGGTCCAAACGCTTGGGGGGCATCCTGCGGACGGAGAATCCAGGTATCGTCGGGCAGGCGGCCGGCGGGGTTAGCGCGACTGTCGGCATAGACCAGCGCCCGCGCAGAAGGCACGCGAATTTCAGAATCATTAAAAGTAAACGTCCCTGGATTCTTCACGAAGTGAAACAGATGCGTATGACTGCGGGCAAATTTGCGCACACAATGCACGCCAAACGTGTAATACCAGATGACCCAACTGCGACAGCTAAAGCCAATCTCCCGCTGGAAAAGAATTTTTAATTCTGCAGCAAAATCATCGCCGATCGCCAGCCAGAAAGTTCCATCGGGTTTCAGAGCCCGGTAAACCCCCGCCCCCCACTGCCGAGTCCAATTCAGATAATCATCGGCCGCTTTCTTGTCTTCGTACACGTCGTACTTGTAACCGATATTAAATGGCGGATCGGCGAACACCAGATCCACGCCGCCTTTCGGCAAGTCAGCGAGACCCCGAACGCAGTCACGCTGATAAATATGATTCTCTTCCATAACCATAACGCCCTTTAAGGTGCAATCATCCGCATAGACATATACATTAAGGTAAACGTCCGGCCAAGTACAGGTGTGCCGGTTGGGATTTTTGGGGCGTGATGTGTTTATAGTTTCGGGTGGCGGGATGGACGGGGTGGGATCTTTCCTGCCGACTCACCAGCACCATGCCGACAAGGGGCACCGGGTTTTGCCTTTGTGGTCCCGCGGCGTTATGCGGCGGCTTTGGCCGACGCCGACGGCGAATATCAAACCACAGGGAAGGCCAAAACCGTGCCTCGCTAATAAGATTCGGCGATATTGGAGGCGGAGGGATTCGAACCCTCGTCCCGAAACAGGTTGAAGATCACATCTACACGCGTAGGCTGCATGTTAATGTCGGATCGTCCGTCGCTCGCAGCCTAACTACGGCCGATCCCAGCTAATCCTGTGTCTTAGCAACCAGCCGATTAACGCTGCTGATTGAGCATTCCGCTGGTCGTCGGTTCATCAGTGGTCGCGGAAGTCCGCTGCGAACCGTGCTGCTTGTCTTAAGCAGCCATCCGGTAGCCGAAGCTGCCGGCGCTTGGGAACTTAACGTTCTTAGCATTTGATTTTTTGCCACTCAGTTTAACGACTTGCTTGGCAGGTCGGCGCGCCATAATCCACACTACTGCCCGGTCGATACCTTTCGCCCCCGGGGATATCCACATTATATGCACAACGGTAGGAAAAAGCGAAACACGCATCTTTTCGGCGATTATTTCAGCCCCGTTAGGGCTGCCAAAATTCAGGTTGGCCTAAAGCGGACTATCGTGCATAATTTCAGGCATGAGGCAAACACCTGCACCATCTCCTTCGGCCGTCAACACCTTACTGATTACCACGGCCGGCACCAACTGCGACCGAGAATTGGCCCGCGCCTTCCAGTTGGCTGGATCGATGGTTGAATCCATCCACATTAACCGCCTTGTCGCCGATCCCGGCATCCTGCGCAAGTTCCAGATTATGGGTATCCCTGGAGGCTTTTCCTACGGGGACGACATCGCCAGCGGAAAAATCTTTGCCAATATTCTCGCCAACCATCTCCGTGAACCGCTTCAACAATGGATGGCGGACGGAAAGCTGATCATAGGCATCTGCAACGGGTTTCAGGTATTGGTGAAAGCGGGCTTATTGCCTGGTGATCATCACGATGATGTGGTGCGGGCCCAGCCAACGGCCACGCTGACGCACAACCAAAACGGCCGATTTGAAGACCGCTGGGTGAAGCTGAAAACCTATTCCAACCGGTGCAAATGGATTAAGCCGGGGCTTGATTTGTCTCTGCCGGTAGCCCATGGTGAGGGGCGATTTGCGGTATTGCGTCCGGCGGTTCTTGATGCGATGGCGCTTGGTGATCAAATCGTTTTGCGGTATGTGGATTCTGCCGGCCATCCTACGGCGCAATTTCCCGATAACCCCAATGGCAGCCTCGATGCCATCGCCGGTGTATGTGATCCAAGCGGTTGTGTATTAGGCTTGATGCCCCATCCGGAGCGGTTTGTCCATTCATACCAACATCCGCATTGGACGCGGTTGGATACACTGCCTTCGCCGCAGGGACGGATGTTTTTTGATAGTGCGGTAGAGTGGATTCGCCAATCCAGTACCATTGAATTGGCGGGTTCTGCCCAGCCGTAGCCATCTGACAATAAAGGTCATATCGCAATGCCGTGCACGGATGCCAAAGGATTATCGGGCGCCCGCTGGATTAAAAAATCGGGCGCCGCGCCTGATCAGGTAACGGACATCATGCGGGCCGCCCGTTGCCCGCCGTTGCTGGCAAAATTGCTGGCACTGCGTGGCATCACACCAGTGGAAGTGGAACGGTTTCTGGCGCCCGGCTTTGCGGATATTCAACCGCCGGAATCGTTTCCCGCCATCGCCGCTGCGGTGGATTTGATTATGGATGCCATAGCGCAGGATAAGCTCATCGCCATATACGGCGATTACGATGTCGATGGCATCACCAGTACCGCCATTCTCAGTAAAATATTGAATCTGACCGGCGCCCGCCATCAATATTACATTCCTCACAGGGTGGACGAAGGTTATGGACTCCAGCGCGCCGCCATAGAACATCTCGCGGACCAAGGGGTGCATCTGCTGATTACAGTGGATTGTGGTGTCACGGCCGTGGAAGAGGTGAAGTTGGCAAAAACCCGGTCGATGCGCGTGATTATCACCGATCACCATCAATTGTCAGGCGAGTCGATAGCCGCCGACGTGATAGTGCACCCGCAGATGGGTGCGGATGCCGCGGTGGCTAATCTGTGTGGTGCGGGCATTGCACTCAAACTTGCTTGGGCGCTGGCGCGGCGGCACTGCCAATCCGAACGGGTGACCGACGCTTGTCGCGCTGTATTAATGGAAGCCACGGCGCTGGCGTCGTTGGGAACCATTGCGGATGTGGCGCCACTCACCGGCGATAACCGCATCATGGTGAAGTACGGACTCAAGGCCTTGGGCCAGATTAACAGTCCGGGACTTTCAGCCTTGGCCCGGATCGCTCACCGTTCGGGCACCCCCGCGTCCAGCTCAGATGAATATATTGGATTTTCATTGGCACCGCGGCTGAATGCCGCCGGCCGCATGGATCATGCACGCGAGGCACTTGAACTGCTTATGACGCAGGATGCCCAGCGAGCAGAATCTCTTGCTGCCTCATTGGATACACTCAACCGCCAGCGGCAGCAGACGGATCGAAAAATATTTCTCCATGCCGAACAGATGGTGCTTGCCTTGCCGGCTTTGCCGCCCTGCATCATCCTGCACCATGAATCATGGCACGCCGGTGTGGTGGGCATTGTGGCGTCACGTCTGGTGGACCGCTTCGCCCGTCCGGCTTTTGTGTTGCGGCGCGACGGAGATATCCTTGCCGGGTCAGCCCGCGGATTGTCTGGTTTTGATGTCCACGCGTCCATCCAGAAAGCCAGGCCATGGATCATCTCCGGTGGCGGACACGCCGCGGCTGGAGGTGTTAGACTGCTGGTGAGCAACTTTGAGCCATTCGTCAGCGCCGTCCAACAATACGCAGCCGAAGTGATGCCCCACGACGGTTTTATTAAAAGTATTTCCATAGACGCCGAACTCACCGCTGAAAATATTACGTCTGAATTACTGGCTGATGTGGAAAAGCTCGCACCATTTGGAGCCGGTAATCCGCGGCCTAAATTTATGCTTGTCGGCGCCGTCATTGACGCCCCGCCGCATCGCATGGGATTGGGCGGGCGCACCATCGGATTAAGATTGCGACTCGGTGGTCGGCTTATCGAAGCCGTCGGCTTTGGACTCGGCGCGTTGGCCGCCGAACTGCGGCGGGGAATGTCTATTGATGCGGTGGTGGAATTTCGCCCGTCGCAGGAATCGCGCTACCATCGACCCGAATTGCGACTGCTGGATTTTCGCGTCCTGCCCCAGGCGGTTGATCGCGAGCCTGCGGCCTCGCTGGCAACCAGCGCCTGACCGATGCTGACCCGCAGGGCGGACTACGGGACGGGAGTGCACGCCGAGGCTGGCGCAGGCATCTGGTGCCACCTGATCCGAAACTTTTAATCGTCTCCGCGTTGGCCCCCAAAAAGCTGCATAGACTCTCACAGGCCCCAGCGCCATCGGCCGCACACTTCCCAACTTGCCCTGCAGGCCGCATACTCTCTATTTATGCGATGGATCACGTTCTTCGGTTTGCTCTACATTGCTGCCGCATTGCAGGCTGCCCACTTGGGGCAACTCAATGTGACCGGTTATTTCCATTTGGAATTTATTCCTCTTTTGGTCATTTTTTACAGCCTTTATGCCGAACGTGAGTCCGCCATGCTGGCGGCGTTGTTCTGCGGTTTGGTTTATGATCTGACAAGTCCGTCTCTGCTGGGATTGGAGATGGTGCTTCTAGGGCTGCTGGCCATCGGCATCACCAAGATACGGGCGCACGTATTCCGCAATAATTTCATCAGCCAAATGGTCATCACTTTTTTTACCACCACCCTGTTTCTCTTCGGGCGCATGATCATCAGCGATTTGCTCCTCTGGACGTCTGGAAAGCATGCAATGGTGCCGGTCAATCTCACTTTTAGTATGATTATTTTAAGCTCGGCCGCTTATTCTGCAGCCGTAGCACCGCTGTTGTTTCGCGGGTTGTTTTTGCTTGGCCCCCTTTTGGGGTTCGACAGTCATGCGCGGCGGGCAGGACGGATGGCGAGAAAATAGTTTACAAGAGATTCCCCATACGCCGGGCCGCAGAGTACCGGTGGTCAAGGCCGGGCGCGGCCGCCGATGTTGTCGAGAATGCTCATAAAATTCATGTAGGCGTGAAATGGCGATTCATACGTGCTGAAACCGGGTACCGAGGCATCGCCAAGGTTTCGCGTGTTCATATAGTAAAAGTGGTCGCTAGTGGTCAGACGCCGCCAATCGCTCAGCAGCACCTCATCGTTACAGGCTTTGATGGCATTTTCCAATCGGTAAAGCTCCTGCATGGCGTTGGACTGCATGGCGTTACCCAACCAGCAGGATAGATCGCGGTGGGTATCCGTCCAGCCGATATTACGCGGCACGCTGATTTCCCGCAGCGGTGCGAACGTATCAATGATTTGGGACGGCGTAGCCAATGATCCGCCGAGCGCGAAAATATATTCAGGCAGAGCCATTAGAAATTCAAAAATTCCCGTTTCCGCACCATGACGTTCGCCGAAGTTTTCCATATCCAGGCCAACGAGGCCGTAATCTCCAGTAAGACCCATGAGCCAGCGGGCATATTTATCCGCCATCAGCGGCCACTGAGACCATGTCCGGGCGGAAAATCGCATGGAGATATCTTCACTGAGCCGGTAGTGCCGCAGCAACAGACGGAGGTCTTCACGCATGCCGGTATAGACGTGCGTTGGTGCATTTTGGTCACCCAGCACGCCTTCCCACCCTTCAATGATGGCCGCTTCCACCCGCGTGGAACTAAGCATCCGCCCCACCTCATTGGAATAGATGAGATTGGAATTGCGGAAGACGCGCGGGTGCTGACCAAAATACTTTTTTATAATTTGCCGATGTAGACGCACCTGCTGCCGAAATTCATCCGGTGAATAGAGAAAGGCCAAACTATGATGGGATGGCTCACATAAAAACTCCACGCATCCGGTCGCAGCCAGCCCCTGCAATTGCAGCAGCACTTCAGGGTAGTAGAGTTCAAATTGCTCGATGGCCGTGCCTGAAATTCCCAACGTCAATCGGAAGGCGCCGTCATAGCGTCGCGCCATGGCGTTGAATAAAGCAATCGACGGCAAATAGCTGCTTAGTGCCACTTTGTGAATGAGTTGATTATTCAGATGAGAATCAAAATATTCCGGTTCGGAATCAAAGGCGCTGTAACGCCGAAGTCTGAACGGCTGATGAATCTGAAAATAAAGGCAAATCGCAACCATAACCGCTATCTCGCATTCCTCCGCCACACCTCGACCGGGTGGAGTATATCGGCATGAGCCGGTTGTGGCCATCAGTTGCGGGGCATGCGAGCCATCATCGTCCATGCGGTAATCGGTATCTCACCTGCATTATGGCTTCCCGATGGCCACCAGCAGATAGCCGAGCATGGTTGGCATGGCACCATCCGGCGCGCCGGCCCAGTGTGCGGCCTGAAATGCGTCTCACCGCCAACGATACCTCGCACCCCAATGCGGCACAGGAAAGCAATCAAATGCCCGCGCCCTGATCCAGATGGATACCGCACTCTTTTTTATCCGTGCCACTCCAGCGCCCATCGCGGACATTTTCACCAGCCGAAAGCGGCCGGGTGCACGTTACTGGATTACACCCGATCGAGGCATATCCTTCATTCCAAAGTGGATGGTACGGCAATTCATGTTGCCGCATGTAATGATGAATATCCTTTGACGACCATCTAAGCAGCGGTGATATGGCCAAGGCGCCAGTGCGACGGTTGGCTTCAACGGTCTGCATTTGCGACCGATGTGTAGACTGGTCCGCACGAATGCCGCGCAACCATGCTACCGGGGCCAGTGATTGCATGGCGCGGTCAAACACGCTGTTTTTATTGGCATGGCAGCACGCATCAACATCTCTGCGGGTGCGGGGGTCGGACTCGCCATTCACGGACAACCATACCACGGGGTCATTTTCCGTATGGAACTCCACGACGTTAAGCCGATATTGTCGCCGCATTGTCTCCATAAATATCAGCGTTTGTGGAAACAGGAAGCCGGTATTAATAAAAACGATCGGTATATCGGCCACTGTACGAGTGGCCAGGTGGATCAGGCACATGCTTTCGGCACCGAAGCTGCTGGTCATAATCAGTTTTGACCCGAAGGTTTCAATGGCCCAGCGAACTATGTCCGGCGGTGCCATATCCGCAGTGATCTTATTGGCAACTTCAGGGGAAATATGTGTGAATGGGCTAATTGCCGCAGTTGTCATAACAATTTATCATCCTGTTTCATTTAGACACCGCCCCGGGGACGTAAGCCTGGAATTTCTTTTTCCATGCCGCTTCCAGTGCATCGAGAACATACTCCGGCACACGGACGTTTTTGCGGCCGATACCGATGGCAATATCCGGCTTGCGCGTTCCGTGAAAATCAGACCCGCCGGTAACAACGAGTCTGTGCTTGGCGGCAATCTGCTGCAGGAATTCAGAATCCTGCGGGCGGTGGTCGCTATGCCACACTTCAATGCCATCAAGCCCGATATCCACCAGCGCCTCAATGGAATGCTGTAAGTGAGCATGGTTTTCGGCGCGCAATTGCACGGGGTGTGCCAAGACCGCAAGTCCGCTGGCATCATGGATACAGTCGATGGCCTGGCGCGGCGTGAGGCGTTCCTTGTCAAAGTAGGCACTCCCACCCATGCCCAGATAGACATCGAACGCCTGCTTCAAACTAGCTACGCAGTGCGATTCCAAAAGAGCCTGAGCAATATGCGGCCGCCCCACCACTACGGCACGATCGCCTCCGGCATCGCCGCGATGGGCAATTTCAAGTACCTGATCCATGGTGATTTTGCAGCCCAGTTCATTAAGGCGAGCGATGATTCTCGGATTGCGGTTATTGCGACCATCCAGCAATATCTGGCTCATTTTAAGCAATGCAGGTGATCTTGGGTCAATAAAATAACCCAGTAAATGCAGGGTCGCAGGGGCCGGTGCCTCGGCTGAGATTTCAATCCCCGGCACAAAGCGCAAACCGGCGGCGTCGGCGGCGCCTTGCGCCTCTATTAAGCCACCGCCAGAATCATGGTCGGTTAGCGCTATGCCACACAAACCCCCGTTTATCGCCGCCTTTACCAACTCCGTTGGCGTCAGAGAACCGTCGCTGGCCGTAGAATGGGTATGCAGATCAACAAAACGCTCGGTCATGAATTCTCCAATAGTACGCTGCGGCTACGCAGGGCCTGCAGAATTGCCGCCACACATTCATCTGCCGATTGACGGTCGGTCTGCACATGCACTTCCGGTTTTTCCGGCACCTCGTAGGGTGCATCAACGCCGGTAAAGGCCATCGGCTTGCCTACAGCAACGCTGGCACGGGCCTTTTTGTATAAATGTTTTGGATCACGCTGCTCGCAGATGTCCAGTGGAGCATCAACAAATACCTCGATAAAGGTGTGCGGCTCGGCACGCTTGCGCGCTTGCGCCCGATCTGCCCGATAAGGACTAATAAAGCTGCAAATCGCAATGATGTGGGCATCGGCAAACAGCTTGGCCACCTCGCTGACACGCCTAATATTCTCGGTGCGGTCAGCGGCGCTGAACCCTAAATCACCATTCAAGCCATGACGGAGATTGTCGCCATCAAGCACAAAAGCCGGATGGCCGCCGCAAATGAGGGCGAGTTCCAGCGCCATCGCGATGGTTGATTTCCCGCACCCCGAGAGCCCCGTAAGCCAAACCACAGCAGGCGCATTGCGCGTGATTTGCAGGCGGTCTTCGGCCGTCACGTGGCCAGCATGCCAGACGACATTGGGTGATTTTTCAACCATCTTGATTCATAGCCTTTGCCAAAACACATACCAATCCTATAGGATTGGTATGTGTAAGCATAACAAATAACTGCCTCAGGCTCAACTGAGGTCAGTGAGCTGTGTGCTCAGCGCTCAATGGCATGCGTTCTCCGGACCTGCTTTGGCAAGTCTGCTGGAAGTTCGCGCCGGCCAGTGCCCATATAATTCTAATCTACCAGGCGCGTTGATGGAATGGTTGTATCTGCGGTTGTCCGGTGCGGTACGGAAGGCTGGCATGCGGATATGGCCACGTTCCCCAACTGAGATCCAAAAGTCTGTCAAAGTAATAGCAGGGCTTCGACGGCGGTGTTGTGATTCACGCCTTAATCTACGACGATTGCTTCATCCGCACCTCTGCGGCCTTTAGCTCATCCCGCAGCTTAGCGGCCTGCTCAAATTGCTCCTTGGCGACCGCGATCGACAGCGATTCGCGCAGTCGATTGACCTGCGCCTGCATACCAGCCGCCGACACGCCAGACCGCAGCGGGATTTTGCCCACATGCTGCAACCTTCCCTCCTGTAAACCTTTCACGACGGATACGAGCTTGGCTTCAAATATCTCCACATCATGCGGACACCCCATCAGGCCAGACTCTTCAAATTCCGACCATGTGTTGCCACAGATTGGACACGCCGGTTGCCTGGTGCCCGCGGCGCGCCTCTTTTTTGATGATGAGGTATTGGCCGCCAGCCCGGCGAGAATGGCTGATCCTTCCGATCCTAAACTGGCCAGCGCCGCTTTGGGCAGGCCGACAATCAAACCGGCGTCCACCGCGTGATATAAACACAGGTGGATATTCTGAATGGTTTTGCTTGCGGCATCATCACCCGCATAATCCACCTCTGTGACATGAACCAGAGCGGGGCGATCACATTTTGAACATTTGGTCGATTTCATCTGCATCTCCGTAGTCTTCAACCGTAGGCCGCCCTTTGTCCCCATTCTATCCACTCGGTGGCAGAGATTGAAATTCCGCTGCCAGTGTTGATAAGTGACCGGGCGGTCAATCCATATCCAGCCAGTTCGGACCGCAACAGATGTCAACCTTCAGAGGCACCGCCAGTTTCATGGCAGTTTCCATCTGATTTTTTATGAATTCCATCGCCTCTGGTGCCTGCGCCCTCGGACATTCAAAGACCAATTCATCGTGTACCTGCAGCAGCATCTTGAGTTCGTTCAATGGGCTGGTCTGGTGAATATCCACCATTGCTTTTTTAATTAAATCGGCGGCCGAACCCTGGATGACTGAATTGACTGCCGCCCGCTGACCGAACTGGCGCGTGGCCTGGTTGGTAGATGACAACTCGGCAATGTGCCGACGGCGACCGGATATGGTGCGGACATACCCCTGCGTGGATGCATCCAGCACGCATTGCGTGGTGAAATGACTAATACCGGGGAAACGGCCCTTGTAGGTGTCAATAAATCGAGCCGCTTCGTCCCGCGATATCTTTAACGTTGATGCCAAACCGAATGGTGTCTGTCCATAAATAATGCCAAAATTAACCGTCTTGGCCAAGCGCCGCATCTCGGTTGTCACCTGATCGGCAGGGACGTTGAATATCTGCATCGCGACAAATAGGTGTATGTCGGTATCGGCGTTAAAGGCTTCCAGCAATGCCGGCTCGTGGCAAAAGTGCGCCAGCACGCGCAATTCAATCTGAGAATAATCGGCACTGATTAAAAACCATTCCGGCCCGGGGGCGACAAAGGCACGCCGGATTTCTCGGCCATTTTCCGTGCGTATGGGAATGTTTTGCAGATTGGGGTTGCTGCTGGAAAGCCTTCCAGTTTCCGCCACGGTTTGATTAAAGCTGGTATGGACGCGGTGTGTTTCGGGATTCATTTCTGCCAGCAGTGCCGTCACATAGGTGCTGCACAATTTGGTTAACTGGCGATATTCCATTATCAATTTGGGCACAGGGTGAAGATCCTGCAGCGCCTGAAGCACTTCAATATCCGTGCTTGGCCCCGTGCGGGTTTTACGCTGAACCGGTAATTGCAGTTTTTTAAAGAGCACTTCCGCAAGCTGTCGGGGTGAATCAATATTAAATGAAACTCCCGCCTGAGTGATCACTTCCTCCTGCAGCCGGGAGATGTCCCGGGTCATTTGTGACTCAAGGGTTCTAAGCAACTGACTGTCAATGCATATCCCCGCCAATTCCATATCCGCCAGTACCCGCACCATAGGCATTTCAAGCCCGTGCATAAGGTCAGTCAGATGCAATTCTGTAATCTTCGGCGCTAAAACCGAAGCCAGACGCAGTGTGACATCGGCGTCCTCCGCGGCATACCGGCACGCGTTTTCAAGCGGAACGTCCATAAAACTTATCTGCTGAGCGCCGCGGCCAATTAAATCTTTAATGGGGATCGGTTTTAAGCCCAGTAAGTCTGCGGCCAGAGAATCCATGGAATGGCTGCGCCGGCTGGAATCAATCAGATAGCTGGCGATCATGGTGTCAAATAACGGTCCTTTAAATTCATAGCCATAACGCCGCAGAACATTCAGATCGTATTTAATATTCTGACCGATCTTTTGGATGCTCATATCCGCCAGCAACGGTGCTATGACGCGGTGAATATCTGCCATGGCAAGGCAGGCGCCTGGTCCCTTCACGGCGACATACCACGCCATGCCCGCACGCACCGAAAGCGACACGCCGCACAAATTGGACCGTATGCTGCCTAGCGCGTCGGTCTCCGTATCCACAGCCAGCCAGCGGTTGACTGATGCTGCCAGTTGGGCGTTCAAATCCGCGGCCATCTCCCCCAACGTCTCCAGTGAATTGACCAACCTGTATTCGCCTTCAACCGCCACCAACAGACGCTGCGTTGGAGGTGCCAAGCTCGCATCGTCGGACGTATCTTCTGCGATCGTAGCGTCTTCAGGCTTTGGCTCCGACGGACGCGATGGTTCGCCTGATGCCATGCCGGCAAATAGCCCACCTGGCAAACCATCCAGCGTCACGCGACGGGTCGCGGCAGCGGTTGGCAGATCGGCACGATGGGCTGGCAGGTCGGCGCCAGCACCGTGGCCCAGTGCGGAGAGCACCTTCTGCGTCTGTGGAATCAAACTCTTGAAGCTTAAGTCGACAAACGTAGGCAGGAGATGCGTCAGTCCGGCGGGCTTAAATTCAATATCCGCTAACGATGTCTCCAAGGGCACATCCGCCTGCAATCGGACCAACTGCCGCGATTTTTCGAGTATGCCCAGATTGTCGCGCAGCGATTGTCCCACCTTTCCGCCGATGTCGCCTGCGTGTTTGAGTAATTCATCCAGCGATCCATATTGTGCGAGCCACTTTGCCGCCGTTTTGGGGCCGACGCCGGGAATGCCGATAATATTGTCGGAGGAATCACCCGTCAGCGCGAGGATGTCGCGAACATGTTCAGGTGGATAGCCTTTCTTTTTAACCAGCGCCGCTGCATCGGTGACTTCATCACGTTCAATGTCATACAGAAATACACGGTCGCTTATTAACGCTTCCAAATCTTTATCACGGGTGCAAATGTAGATGCGGCAATCATCGCCCGCTGGATCATCCAGCAATCGCTTAATCACCGTCGCTATGACATCGTCTGCTTCATATCCATCCACGCGCAGCGTGCATATCGGAACAGCCTGCAACATCGACCTGATACGCTCAATTTGTTTCGGCATGTCTTCAGGCATGGGGCTGCGCGTTGCTTTGTATTCCGCGTCGATTTGCTCGCGCTGGCTTGATCCGGCGTCCATCGCAACGGCCAAATGGGAAGGACGGCGATTCACGATGAGCTTAAGCAATGCGGAGATAAAGCCAAAAGTGGCGTTGGTAGGCTCGCCACTGGGGCTTTTCAAATTCATTAGCGCGAAATAGGCACGGTATATTTGCGCGTGGCCGTCGATTAAGTAGATGTCTTTTGTCATCCGGTGAAAAATAACCGATTTGCGTCATCGCCGCAGCCATCCCTGATTACAAAATGGAATGCAGCCCGGATATGACCCCAAGCGCAATCATGGTGAGAACCGATATCGCATAAAACGCAATCAGGGCGGTCAGCAGCCACATACCGATAATGACCAGACGGGGGATGAGGTAGGTTTTCGGATCGCGCAGCTCACTCCAGTCTTCCCGCGAGCGGTTGTACATCCCCTTGATCCACCATAAAGCCAAAACAAGCAGGATTCCGCTGATAAGTATTCCAAATGTGGGCATAACGGCCTCCCGGCAGATTTGATCGTTCACCGATACGCTTCGCCAGCGACGCGCAGGTCAAGGTCGCCAAACGCGCAGGCAGGACACCCTTACATGCCCACATGCGGCATGCCCATGGCCTTGCGCCATACCGCTATTTGCCCTGAATGGTAAGCCCGGTGTGTCGGCAGTATGACCAGCAAACGCTCAAAAGTCGGAACGTGCTTTGCTAAATCCGGATCCGGCAACGGCTTTTCCAAGTCGGCGTCTTTCAATTCTCGGATGTAGCTTGCCATCAATCCAGATGTTTCGTCCAGTGCCTCCATGCAGAACGCTTTGGATTTGTAAAGCGCGGGATCGGATTTCGGTATCGAACCAATTCCATATATGTCCCACCAGCCGGCTGGCACGGGATGACGGACTGTTTTGCCCATCGCGCCGGTGACAACTTTTTGTTCAAATGCCAGCAGATGGCCCAACAGCCACGCCGGATGATTCATCCCCGCGACAGGTTGGGCCGTCATTTTATCTTCAGGTATATCACTGACCAACCCGGTGAGCATTGTTCCCTGATGCCGCTCCAGCATCGTTGCAATGGCATCTTTTAGCATTTCATTTCTCCTGTAAAAACGTA
>DZDI01000319.1 GCA_022730455.1 Phycisphaera mikurensis
TGCCCGCCAAAATCCATGCCGTCGCAGTCCCTGTTATTACTTGGACAGACTCCTACGCCGGTGACGAATCCCAGACGGACGCGGTCTGTCGGCCATTGCTTCTTCGGTAGGCCGAAGGGGTCATCCCTGTGGTGCTCTTGAACTTTACGTTAAATACCGTTTCGCTGCGGAAGCCGGATTCCTCCGCAATTTTCCACATTGGCTTATCTGATTCCAGCAGCAGGCGTCGTGCACGGTCGACATGCGCCCGCCATATCTCCTCCTGTAAGGTGGATTGTGTGAATTCTTTAAAGCGCATTTCCAGCCGCCGGCGCGATACCAGTACTTTAGCGACCACATCCGCCACACAAATGGGTTCATGGGCATGCTCGCGAATGAATTGAAACGCGTCAGCAAGGTCCTCATCTTCAAATGCCGCCACTTCAGTAGACTCGCGCTGCACCACTGGCAGAGGTGGAATGAGTATGGGATCTTTGGTTGCCGGTTTGCCGCGCAGGGCGTCATTGAGCAAATAGGATGCTTGCCGCACCACCTGCCGGATGTTGTGGGGGATACTCGTGAGCCGCGGCGAACAGATCATGCACACCCACGGGTTATTATCCACACCGCAAACCGCTAACTCCCTGGGCATATTGATTCCCGCATCTCTGGCTAACCGAACGCCCTCATAGGCGAGGCGGTCCATGCAAACGAAGACACCAACGGGTTTGGGCAGATTTTTCAGCCAGCGGCGGGAGTGTTTCTGTTGTTCGTCATTTTGAAAGCGCCACCAGTCCGGCATCGCATCGTCGTAGACCGGTATAGCATTATTACATACATGTACCGAATGGTTCTTTTTTTTCAGATGATCTATAAAACCGGACCGACGCAACCGATTCCATGAAAGATCTCTGGTCTCCGCCATCCCGAAATATGCAAAATTGGTGAATCCTTTTGACGCCAGATGCTCCGCAGCCATTACGCCGATAGCGTAATCATCGGACACCACCTGCATAAACGGAATATTTTCCTGCAGATGCGATGTGGCAACAACCGGAATTTTTGCCTGCCGCAGGGCGTCAATGGTAGGCTGGTCATCCCATAACCCCAGGAGAGCACCATCCACGCGTCCTTGTGCGATGTCGTCCGGGCCGACTTCACCCAGCGTCGCAATAAGCGTATGCCAATTGCCGATTTCGTTAGCACAGCGGAAGAATTCCATGACCGCGTATTGGTTAAAAATACTGGTCTCGCGGGAAAAGTAAGCTACCCGCAGTGTCGACCGCTTCCGGTTCGCCTTGCCAATACGCCCCGGAGAGCTGGCAGCCGAGGCCATGTGACGGGTTCGAGGTCTCATATATGCAATTGTAACTCACAAAAGGTTGATTCTCATTTTTGCGCTAATGAT
>DZDI01000320.1 GCA_022730455.1 Phycisphaera mikurensis
GCTCAATGGGTACACGGACCCGGTTTTCGCCGCTGGCTCCTTGCAGTTGGGGCGTTTGCGACCAATCAATCCTAATTTGTAGGCGTGACAGAGCACTAGGTTAGACTTCCTTGGAGGCGATCCACTTCATCATTTTACGGAGATGCTTGCCCACCACCTCGACTTGAGAATTTTTATCCGCTTCATAGAGGGCGTTGAATTTGGGTTTGCCCGCCTTGTGTTCGGCCATCCATTCGCGGGCGAATTGGCCGGAGGTGATTTCATCGAGGATTTTTTGCATTTCCTTTTTGGTTTCATCGGTAATGATGCGTGGGCCACGTGTCAGATCGCCGTATTCGGCGGTATTACTGATGCTGTATCGCATGTAATTAAGACCGCCCTGGTAGATCAGGTCAACAATCAGCTTCACTTCATGCACACATTCAAAGTAGGCCATTTCCGGGGGGTAACCATTCTTCACCAGCGTTTCAAAGCCAGCTTTGATCAGGGCAGACAAACCGCCGCAAAGCACTGCCTGTTCGCCAAAAAGATCGGTTTCGCACTCATCCTTGAAGGTAGATTGAATGATGCCCGCCCGAGCGCCGCCAACACCATTGCCCCACGCCAGCGCTGTCTGTAAAGCCTTGCCGGACGCGTCCTGCGCTACGGCCACCAAACACGGCACCCCACCCCCTTTTACAAACTCGCTGCGTACCAGATGTCCCGGCCCCTTGGGTGCAATCATCACCACATCCACATCAGGTGGTGGAACAATCAGCTTGAAGTGGATAGTCAGTCCGTGTGTAGCCCCAAACGTTTTTCCGCCGCGGAGATTGGGAGCAATCTCCTTTTCATAAATCTCAGGCTGTAATTCATCGGGCAGGGTGACGATGATCAAATCAGAGGCTTTAACCACATCGGGGATGCTCATCGGTTCAAAACCGTGCTCTGCTGCCAATTTGCCATTGGCAGAATCCTTGCGATTGGCCACAATCACGTTAATGCCACTTTCTCGCAAATTCTGGGCGTGGGCATGCCCCTGTGAACCATAACCCAGCACGCCGACGGTTTTGCCTGCCAAACCAGTAAGCGGGGCGTCATTTTCATAATAAATCTTAAGAGATACTGCGTTGGAGGACATATCTATTAAATCCTTAACTGACTGAAAAAAACACTCAACCCTAATCCGACGGGTGAGAATACAGGGAGCGGGATATAGGGTCAAACGCGCCCCGGCCCGCCCCCGATCCACCGGGCCTGCACGCCAGCTAAAAGCTTCCTGTATCATGGCGCCCCGGGGGTCTGCCTAGTGCTCTGTCACGCCTACAAATTAGGATTGACGGTGGGCTAGGGGTTGTGGGCGCGAAGCGAGGAGGATTGCGTATGGGAACATACAATGACGACG
>DZDI01000321.1 GCA_022730455.1 Phycisphaera mikurensis
CTCCTAGCGCTAACCGTCCGCGCGTCAATGCATCCCGCCAGAGCGCTAAGCACACCGGTAAAATTCATGCCGCTAAGGCGGTGGTCAATGCCAACTGCCTTATGCCGTTTTCCGGCGTTTAAGCATCAGCAGGCCCAACCCGCCCACCGCAAACAGACCCAGTGCCGCCGGCTCCGGAACAGGTGAGGACGACGGTATAAGCGGTTCGCTGGTGATAGCGCTGCTGGTGCCGTAGCCAACGTAGACGTTGCTGATCGCCGAGGTACTCTGGAGCCCGGCAATATTGAATCCAAATGTTACCGGCCCGGCGATAGCCGGTAGATGCTGATACACGCTGGGATTAGCATCTTGGTAGTTGGTGTAATTGCCGCTGCCGGCAGTTGGCCCCACGTAATCCGTGGGCTGGCCGCCGGTACTTGCGGCCAAATTCCAGTAGCTGCCAGTGGGTGTGCTGTAGCTGCTTGTCCCGATCACCCAGGTCCTGTTGAGCTGGCCGCTTGATCCCACGGGCACGGAAGTCGTCGTAAGGCTGGAATAATCCGATCCATTGATCTCGGTCGCCCCGTTGGGCAGATTAACGGTGGTTGGACCCGATGGCGTAATTGCGGTAGAACCATTGCTGGCCTGAAAAAGCACATTGCGGATCAACTCGGCGTCTGACAGCGGTGTTGAGTTATTGGTTATCGTTACATCGAGGTTACCATAGTTGCCGCTGCTGTTGTATGCAAAATCGACCGTTGCATTGAGTGCGTTGGTGCTCGTCCCGTCGCCCGCGTCGTAATTGTGGAGCGTGAAGCTTCCCAGTGGCGTGATGGTTGCCCGAGCGTGTTGCCCGCCTGCAGCGATGGACAGTCCAGCGGCCGCCACAGCCGCGATCATCCACGTGCCCCGTGCCGCAGGGCTTAAGAACTTGTTCGACTTGCTCATAAAAAACTCCTAAAAATACAATAGCGGTAAACACCGCACCAGTACGATCCCGGATGACACTTTGTCAATCCTGTAAGGATCGCACCAACATCTTTTCTAAGCTGAAGCCCTGAAGTGAGTGTGGCCAAACACCATCACCATCTGGCATTGCCAGCGCGATGGCACACAGCACCGGCGTATAAGGACACCGCACCCTGCTATCGTCTGCCCACTGCTTTTGGTCATACAAACACCTGCTCTCACTTCTGGACTGGTTCACAACTGCAATCATGAACCACAACATCCAGCAGACACAGCTTAGCACACCGTATTAGCCCAAGTCAAGAAAATTCTGTGAAATTTTAATGTAGTTGAAACCCAAAGCCCGCCCATAACGAATATGCATCGGATTTTGCATGTAACCGTTCACGGGTAAAAGTGGCGAAATTTATTAAATAACCGGTGTTTTTGGCG
>DZDI01000028.1 GCA_022730455.1 Phycisphaera mikurensis
AGGTGATACGCCGAGGAAGCCGCGCCGCAGAGGCCGGTCAAAAGACGTGCCGCCCCAGAGGGTGTGCCGGAAACACCTCGTCTGCGGCGTCCTCGGACTCATCTTCACCAGAGTCGCCGTCGGCTCGACGCCTTGCATCCGGAGCATTTCCGGCACATCGCAGGCTTGCTATTACTTGGACAGACTCCTAATACTACAGCGCATGAGGTGCTCAAGCTTTAGCTGTATATGGACCGTTATAGATCAGTCATTTAACAAGGATGTTCGGATGACGGTCGAAGAAATAAGCGAAGTCGGATCAGCGTTGGGCGTGTTTCTGTTGCGTTTCCGTCGCTATTTTTCCAGCATTTCGGAGTGTACATGCTGGGTCTGCTCAGCGATCTGCCGCGTAAGCGCGTGGAGCCTATCGCCTTGGCTGCCGGTGCTACGGTTCGTACTAGTGCTTTGTCACGCCTACAAATTAGGATTGATTGGCCTGTGGGTAACCGCCCGCCCTCGTTTAACCCGGCTATTTCATCGGTTTCAGGCAAAAGGGGTCTGGCGGTGCCAGTTGGCGGTGTTGCGGGCTATTGTTTTTGTATTTATCGTGCTTAGCCCGCGCACGTGACTGAATGACTGCCGTTTGTGGCGCCATATTCCGAACCGGCGCTTGCTCAGGTGCCTTGCCGCATATCTGGGGCTAAGTCATAGACGCTGCCAATGGATAGCCGCTGGACAAGCTCTGCGTGCGGTAAGGGATCTTCCAGCGTGATATAAATGTTTTTTTCACGACCGGGCGGGAGATGAAAGAAATTATCGGAAAACACAGCACGTTCCGCTTTCAATCGGGCAAAGCACCAGAGGGCGGGCCTGTCAGCGGTCAGCTTAAGATGATAATTGCATCCGCTGCCGGTGATGGTGTACGCGATATTCGGCTTGGGCAATTTGAGCTCAAGTGGGCGGGGAAAATACAAAGTATTTTCTGCGACAGTTCGACCATCGATCATCACATTGGCCCAAATCAGTAAGTTGTTTTCGCCGTGCGATTTGATCAAATCCGCCAGATCCAGATGATGTGCCAAACCGCTGGTATGTGCTGGGATATGGATATCCTTTTGGCCGACAACCAGCGCATTGCCCTGCAAATCGGTCACCATCCACTCCAACTCTCCGGAATAGTCGTGCTGATGATCGCTGGTAACATGAAGCCCGGCAACACCAGTTTTGGCGTCGGGAATGCCGCTGACGATCATCGGCGCGAAAAAATGACGCGACTGGTAAAGGACGGCCTTCCATCGGCGATCGTAATCGATCATCGACCACGTCGGGCCGGGCCAGCAATCGTTGAATTGCCAAATGGTGGAAGCCATAGAGCGGGGCATGTCGCGTCGCCAATGCTCCACGCCGTAACGGATGCCGTAAGCCTGATCAATCTGCGTCAGGAGCAGGGTAGAGTCAAAATCTTGCGGAGCCTTGCCAAAATACATATTCGTGTAGTGCATGATGATACCGATGCCATGGTTACTGCCATCACATTCATGAAAGCGCATGACGGGTGAGTGGATGGAATCCCGGTCGGCAGCGGTGGTGTAAGTATCGACGGTTTGCGGTGCAGGGAAGGACTGCATGCCGAATTCGGTCACAAAGCCCTCCACCGTGCGCCACTGCTCAAAGGGTGCGTTGTTATGCCAGACCTGCCAGGTATGAATATCACCGCTTCCAGTGGCACCACTGCCCACTTCGTAAAAAGCACCGGGCACGAGGCGGTGGACAATGCCACCGATGACATCCCTGAACATGTGATAATAACCCTGGAACTGCTGAATTTCATTATTACCACTCCAGATGACGATGGCCGGATGGTTGCGGCAACGGAGTACCTGCTCGCTGATTTCGTTACGTAAATTGGCCATCCATTGGGCGTCATGCACAGGGTAGATGTCATTGGCAAACTTAAATTCAAATTGCAGCATCAACCCGAGTTCATCGCACAGGTCAAAGAGTTCATCCTGCTCGTAATATCCGCCGCCCCAAAGCCGGATGAAGTTAAAGTTACAATCGACGGCGGTCTTCATGTAATAACGCAAAATCTCGGGTGTTACGCGGGTGGGCAAATTATCCGCTGGTACCCAATCGGCACCTTTAACAAATACGGGCACACCATTAACTTTCACGTGCATGGCGACGCCATCATGCGGTGGCAGTACCTCAATTTCACGCAGCCCGATGCGGCAACAATGAGAATGCAGAATAATATTGGCTTGGCTTAACTCGACCGACACAACGTAAAGCGGGTGCGGCCCCATTCCGTTAGGCCACCACAGTTCGGGTTGGGCGATGGTTAATTCAATTTGTGATTGGCCGTGGTTAATTGGGCCGTGACCAACTGCAACAGTTTTACCTCCCAGCGAAACGGATACAGACACCCGTGCATACGCGGGCGCGTGCATGACGGCCGTGTCGATGCTCAGTCGTACGGAACCGTCGGACTGATGATGCTGGTGCACACCGACATGTGAGATTTTCGCGTCGAATGCCTCAATGCGGATATCGCGCCATATACCTTGTGTCAAAAGCGGACGGCACCAATCCCAACCCCACATGTATGGGGCCTTGCGTATCCAACTGCGGGGATCAGGCAGCGTGATGCCATGTTGCGCTTTATATCGGGCTGACAACTTTTCCACGGTGGGCCCAAGCGTGTCAAATTCGACCCGCAGGGTATTGATCCCACGACGCAGATGCGGCTTTATATTAAAACTCCACTGACGAAACATGTTATCGGCATGGCCCAGCTTCTGGTCGTTGATCCAGAGTGTTGCGAGCGTATCGAGACCATCACACTGCAGATAAATGTGCTGCCGGGAAAGCAATTCCTCCGGTACATGAAAGGTGCGTTCATATACCCAGTTTTTCTCTGCGACCCACTGGATCGGCTGCGGCTCAACTTCCCGGATATATTCGCTCCAGTTGGACGTCCAGGTTACGGACCCCCCTTTGGCCCCCACGCCGTTGTTTTCACGGTAAAACGGATTGGGAATTTTGCCGTTTCGCAGCAGATCGGTATAGGTGCTTCCCGGCACGATGGCAGGCAGATGTGCTGATTCACCCTTCTGGTGAAAATTCCAGCCCGTACCGGCAAGTGACATCGCCTTGAGCGACTTGGCGGGAATGACAGTGGTAGAAACGGCACGAGATGTTTTTTCCGCGCAACCCGCAATGACGGTGCCAAGGCCGGCGCCGACGGCGGCCTGTAACAGACGACGGCGATTCACTGATGGAACGACCAGATTGCCACGGATACGGATCGACATGGGAAGAGTCCTTTCAAATTAACAAATTGACTGATTGCCAACGCCTTGGCCGTCAGGCAATATCACTTAGCCTTCAGAATCGCACTTTTGACTAACTTTCCAAAAGTTGACGGTTGGTAATTCCAATTTTTTATCAATACCGGCTCGGCGCCGAACGACCAGGCGCACCAACTGATGTGATGCCTGGCGGCAAAGGCGATCACCCGCCGACCGAACGCCAACTGGTGACCGTCGCCGCCAAATTCGTCAAAAATAACCGGCACTTTTTTCACGGCACCCTCAAAACTACGACGCCAGTGATGCTTCCATGGATAGATGTGACAATCGTAGACGATATTATTTCCTTTTACCAGCACCCCATGCGCGATGCCAAAATCGTTAAATGAGTAGCTCAATCCTCCGATGATGACGATGTTTGATGCGCCAGCATGGCGGACGACATTATATAGCCGCTGCATACCCGTTGCCTGGTAGAAGACAACGGAGTGGGCGGTTTCACCTGCAGACGGTCCGCCATTGAGCCAGAGACTCCATGGAATACCGTGCGGCTCGTTGTAGACATCAAACAGGACGTTGGGAAAATTTTTATATCGGCGCGCCGCAGACCGCCAAAAGATGATGGAATCAGGCCCTGGCATGCGGTGCTGCCCCAAGGCGGCAGGGTGGCCGCCCATATCGGTCCAGTGCAGATCGAAAACAACATAGACATGATGGCGAGCGGCGTATGTAATGAGCTGATCGAGAATATGCCGATACACGCGGCCCCCATGCGATTGGCCGGGCATCCGGCCAAACCAGCGGGCGTCGCAGGTGGGAATGCGGACAATTTGACAGTGCCAGTCTTTTATGGCCACTGCCAGTGATCGGTGGATATGGGTGCCGCGGTTGGACCATTCCATGCAGGATAAATCGACACCATGCACCACCACCATTTTCCCTTCTGCGTTATATATGTGATTTCCGCGGGTATGGAGTTGCATCGACGCGATGGCATAGGGACAAATCAACGTGCGCATGGGTGGTTGCGGCACTTGGCCGTTTGCCGCCCCTGCCCAACCGGCCGTAACCACCGCGCCCAAAAGCCACACATATCCCGCCATTCTACGCATATTCATGGCGAGTACTCCTAATACGCCTAAAAACTTATTGATACGCCCACGGGTACGCCCGCCCCTGTTATCCGTCCGTCTTCGGACGCCGGGCAACTGCGCATCATGCACAATGTGAAACGCAGACGGCATTATATAAATTCAGCCGGTGCCCCACCGGTCAAATCTAACAAAGCAATCCGCGCCATCCGCCGCAAATTGCCGTGCACGGTTCACCCGCATACCAATGAGAGTAGTCGCCCGTCATCCGTAACGCAATGATTATTAGCGCAACAATATTTACCAATAGCGCAAAGAATGGTATGCGCAGCAGCGGTTCGCAGCGGCATTCAAGGCGGGGCGCACCGTCAAAACGCCACGATGGCAGGCCCGCGAGCGCACGGGCGGTGCGGAATTCCTGCACGTGCCCGTGGCACTCGCAAAAATAAGCGGGGTCGCGATTGCCAATGGGTTATGTCGGTGCGGCACCAACGGTGGCCAAGGCGGCTGGATTCGGTTCTTTGGGTATACCGGTGAAGCGGAGTTTCTCGCCGTCGCGGTCAATCTGCACCTTCGCCATGCCGACATAATCGCCGCGTAAGATCGATTCCGAAAGCGGGTCTTCCAGAAACTGCTCGATGGCACGGCGCAGCGGCCGGGCGCCAAAGTCGGGGTTATATCCCTTTTCAATAAGCAGATCATGGGCCGCGGAAGTGGTCTCCAGCCCAATGCCCTGCTCTTTGAGACGTTTGGCCACTTTTTGTACCTCGAGATCAATAATGTTGTACAGATCATCGCGCGAAAGTGGGCGGAAGATGATGGTGTCATCCAGACGGTTGATGAATTCCGGCCGGAAGAATTTCTCAACTTCCCGCAGCAGTCCCTTCTTCATCGATTCAAAATTCTGATCAGCGTCGCGTTTGGCATATCCAAAGCCTTGAATACCGCCATTCTTGATCAGATCTGCACCAATGTTGCTGGTCATGATCAGGATGGTATTTTTGAAGTCCACCACGCGACCGACGTTGTCGGTCAAGCGGCCTTCTTCCATGATCTGCAGCAACATGTTAAATACATCCGGATGCGCCTTTTCAATTTCATCCAGCAGCACCACCGCATAGGGCCGACGGCGGATGCGTTCCGTAAGCTGGCCGCCCTCTTCATAGCCGACATAGCCAGGCGGGGCACCGACCAAGCGGCTTACATTGTACTTCTCCATATATTCAGACATGTCGATCTGAATCAGTGACGCCTCGTTTCCGAAAAGGAACTCGGCAATAGCCTTGGATAGCAAGGTCTTACCGACACCTGACGGCCCAAGGAACAAAAACGTCCCCATTGGACGATTTGGATCTTTCAAACCTGAACGTGCCCGCCGAATCGAGCGCGCTACGGCCTTAATGGCGTCATCTTGACTTACCACCCGGCGGTGCAATTCACCTTCAAGTTCCAGCAGGCGTGAGGCCTCGGCTTTCTCCAGACGTGTCAGTGGGACGCCGGTCATCTTGCTGACCACTTCGGCCACCGTTTCCTCATCGACCACACCATCAACGGCCTTGGCTTGTTCCCGCCATTTCTGCTGTTCCTCTTCTTTCCTGCGGCGGAGTTCTTCCGCCTGATCGCGCAATTGCGCGGCCCGCTCGTAGTCGGCTTGTTTGACCGCTTCGTCCTTTTCAGCGGTGAGCCGCTCGATTTGCTCTTCAATTTCCGACAGATTCGGTGGCTTGCTCATAGACTTGAGGCGAATGCGTGCCCCCGCTTCATCAATCACGTCAATGGCCTTGTCCGGAAGGCAACGGCTGGTAATGTAGCGCGTGGACATTTCAATCGCGGCCTTGATCGCTTCATCGGTAATCTGCACACGGTGGTGTGATTCATACCGATCCCGCAGGCCACGCAATATTTCCAGCGCCTCTTCCTTGCTGGGCGGCTCGACAATAATGGTCTGAAAGCGGCGTTCAAGCGCCCCATCTTTCTCGACATATTTGCGGTATTCATCCAGAGTGGTGGCTCCGATGCACTGAATTTCGCCACGGGCCAATGACGGCTTGAGTACGTTGCTGGCGTCGATAGCGCCCTCCGCCCCGCCTGCACCCACCAACGTGTGAAGTTCGTCAATGAACAAAATGACATTTTTGGCCCGGCGTACTTCCGTCATGACGGCTTTGATGCGCTCTTCAAACTGGCCGCGGTATTTAGTACCCGCCACCATCATGGCCAAGTCCAATACCACAATGCGTTTGTCCAGCAAAATCTCGGGAACATCGCTGGAGATGATCTTTTGGGCCAAGCCTTCAACAATAGCCGTTTTGCCTACACCCGCCTCACCCAGCAGGACGGGATTATTTTTGGTGCGCCGACAGAGTATCTGCACCACACGCTCAATTTCATTGCTGCGGCCGATGACGGGATCAAGTTGTCCTTCGCGGGCAAGTTCGGTCAGATCACGCCCGAAAGAGTCCAGCGCCGGTGTGCGCGACCGACCTTTAGACTCGCTTTTTTCAGTGGAGCCTTCACTTTCAACGCCCGCCCCGAGCAGGTTCAAAACTTCTTCTCGGACCTCTTCCAGTTTAAGGTTGAGATTCATCAGCACCTGGGCGGCAACGCCGTCCCGTTCGCGCAGCAGACCAAGGAGCAGATGTTCTGTGCCGACGTAGTTATGGCCCAAATTACGCGCCTCTTCGATGGCGTATTCAATTACTTTTTTGGCGCGGGGTGTTTGCGGCAGTTTGCCCATGGTGACCATATCGGGTCCACTTTTGACAAGCTTTTCAACCTCAAGGCGCACCTTTCGCAAATCGATATCCAGATTCCGAAGCACCGTAGCACCCACGCCGGAACCTTCCTTAACCAAGCCCAACAGAATGTGCTCGGTGCCTATATATTCGTGATTAAAACGCTGCGCCTCCTGATTGGCCAAAGCCATCACTTTGCGGGCGCGGTCGGTAAAGCGTTCGTACATAATCGTTCTCCATCTTCCGGCCTAATCTCACCGGACATCAATTACAGTGGATTGTACGGATTCAGGTGGGTGATAATCAAATCAGCGGCAAAAAATCCAAAGCCATCCGCCCTTACGACCTCTTTTCCACCTGTGAAGGCCCCGATGATCGACTGGGGACAGCGGCCTCCGTCGCGCCTGCATCCAGGGGTCTGTCAGCCATCTGACACATAGGCACCAGCCCCCGGAGTGCATCATCGGATATAGGACGATGATTTCTTCAATAAACCGCTGGCGGGCCGATCTGGCACCAGTGATGCGTCGGATCGCTGGCGTCCGCGCCGCTGGCTCCTTGCAGTTGGGGCGTTTGCGGCCAATCAATCCTAATTTGTAGGCGTGACAGAACACTAGTGCCGTATTTCGCCGCTGACTCCCGATGCCAAAGCGTCGATAATCCGCCGCATTTGATCATCCACCTGCGCCGATTCCAAGCTGCTGTTGGCATCGCGAAAAATTAATTCCATGGATACACTTTTTTTACCCGCCTCAATGGGTTTACCGCGGTAGGTGCCGACAAACTGAATCTCTTCCAACCACCCCTGTCCGGCGGTCTGACGGATTAATCGATCTATGTCGCTCCATTTCACCGTTTCAACCACGATGACGGATAAATTGCGTCTGACGGCCGGGAACCGGGGCAAAACTCCAGCCCGTTTGACGGGCACAAACTGGGCCGCCAAGGCATGCAAGTCCAACTCCGCGGCCGCCAACGTGCCGCGCAGATCATAGTGACGGATCACCTGACTTTCCAATTGGCCAACACGTCCAATCTCAATAGGTGCCGCATCGCCGGTCGGCCGTCTATGTACCATCACGTGCCCACTGGCACCCGGGGCAAATCCGGGTAACGCGGTGGGAACCACCTCAACTCTGCACCCATTACCAATGCTGGCGATGATTAATTCAATCCCGCCCATGACTTCAGAAACATTCGCACCGGCAATTGCCAAGCGCTGTGTCTCCACCGGATGACTGGAACCATCGGGTTGGGAAAACGCCGCCGCGACTTCAAACACACGCGGATGGGCATCGCCCATGTTCTGGTTATGTCTGACCGTTGCCAGCAGGCCCGGCAGCAGACTCGGCCTGAGAACATTATTGGCTTTGCGTGCGGCGGCGTGAACTTTTAATACTTTTGCGTGAGGCGGCAGAAACCATTGTGCCTCGGCGGGGTCAACAAATGTATAAGTGACCGCTTCAAACCAACCGGCACCGGACAGTGACCGGCGCATCAAGCGGCGAGCCTCAAGCGCAGGATCCGGCGGGGCCATCATGTGGGCGACTTGATTATGGACGGGCACATTTTCATACCCCCAGATGCGCACCAATTCTTCAATCAAATCCACTTCACGGGAAACATCAAACCGAAAACCGGGCGTGGTGCATACCATGTGCGTTCCATCTTTGCGGGGGGAAAATTCCAGAGCGCCAAGGATGGTCATCGCGGTATCCGGATCGATGGGCACACCGATGAGCGCCGCAAACCGCTCCATTCGGAGCTCGATGCTATGATGATTTTGGATCAACTCCCCCTGGTCAACTTCAGCCTGAATCACCCCACCACAAAGCTCGATAATCATCTGCGCTGCAAGCTGCCGAGCGTAAATCACCATGGCCGGGTCAATGCCACGTTCAAAACGGCGCGAGGAATCAGACGCGCTATTTAAACGGCGAGAAGTGCGTGCGATACCCGTCGCTTCAAATTGTGCCGATTCCAGCAATACCCGGGTGGTGACGGTTGTTATTTCGCTGTGCATCCCACCCATGATGCCAGCCAGCGCTAACGGCCGTTTGCTATCGGCGATAAGCAAATCGTCGGTCGAGAGGCGCACCTCCTGCCCGTTGATCAGGTGCATGGACTCGCCATCGGTGGCTGTCCGTATGACGACCGGGCCGGGATTTAATTGGTTGCGGTCGAAGGCATGCAGCGGCTGGCCCGTGAGCATAAGCACATAGTTGGTTATATCCACCACATTATTGACGCTGCGCAGGCCGAGCGATTCAAGTGCTGCAATAAGCCAGGCAGGCGACGGCGCCACTTTCACATGGTCAATCGCAATGGCACTGTAGTAAGGGCAGCGATGGGGTATATCGATCGCAATGGCGAAGCCATCATCCCCCGGCGTCTGAGGCGCGGGCTTTATGGGCTGGGCGGGCGGAATTTGAAGTTTTCCACCGGCGAGCACCGCCAATTCCCGTGCGATGCCAATGTGACTCAGGCAGTCGGGCCGATTGCTGGTGACTTCCACATCCAATACCTGCGTTGAGCCGGTATGGTGGATGTGCTCCACAACAAAGCCGCTATTGGTAAGTGCGTGCTGCACCCATGGAGCGGTTAGAGGTTTATCCACATAGGGTTGAACGAGATTCAGCGCAATAAGCATCGTATAAGCAGTCCACCAAAAATCACTGGCCCGGAAAGCGTAATGGGCCGGTGGCGGGCTGGCAACCCTTCCGGCCTTTTTTACCGCCGCAGTTGATGGCTGTCGACCGCACCGAGATTTTGATAAATCTGCACGGTGGCGTCGGAATTATTGAGTGTGTAAAAGTGGATGCCTCGCACCTGATGATCCAGCAAATCGCGGCACTGTTCGGTAGCCCAGTGTGTACCGACGCGCACAATGGCCTGGGCGTCTGCGCCCGCGCGACTGATGGATCGCAGAAGTTTGGCGGGATAGTGTGCCCCCAATGCCGTTTCCGCCATGCGACGCAGGCTATTGGCGGACGTTATCGGCATGATGCCGGCGATGATGGGGACTTTGATACCCGCCAATTCGCAGCGATCGCGGAAATCAAAAAAATCATGGTTGTCGAAAAACAACTGGGTGCAGATGTAATCCGCCCCGGCGTCAACCTTGGCCTTGAGGTAATCCATCTCCTGCAGCCGATTGGGCGTAGCCGGATGGCCCTCGGGAAAACCCGCGACACCCACCCCAAAACCGCGGTGATCGGAGGTGGTGCGCCGACGGATAAATGCGACCAGATCGGCGGCATGGGCAAAATCATCCCGGCTTCGGTCATGATTCAGCATATCTTTGGGCGGATCGCCGCCGAGCGCCAATATATTGTCAATACCATGCGCCGCATATTGATCAAGAATGGAGGCAATTTCGGCCTCCACATGACATACACAGGTTAAATGGGGTACCGGCATAAGCGATGTGCTTTCCTTGAGCCGCACCACCAAATCGTGTGTACGCTGCCGGCCGGAGCCACCAGCCCCGTAGGTCACAGAAACAAACGATGGTTTGAGGTTTTCCAGACGAGCAATGTGCGTAAAGAGCTGCTCGGCGGCGGCATCCGACTTGGGCGGAAAAAATTCAAAGGAAAAGGTTCTGCCATCCCGCGCGAAAATATCAGTTATGTGCATACCCGCCTCATTGATCCATCCATCCGTATATCCGGATTAACAGATCATACTGCCCGAACCCGCGATTGGCAATCACCCATTTTGACCGCCATACCCCCGGTACCCGGCACCGCGGCGCACACGTCCGGCGGAACCTATTTCCGGGGTGTGATATTTTTGAGCGTAACATCCCGAAATAACGCATGCCCTTTGTTCAAATACACGAATAGATCAATTCGTACCCATTTTACCGGATATTTTTGCGCCAGACTTTTCACCGATTTCGGCTCAAAATCCATTTCAGTCGTGCACCAGTTCCGGTGTGTCATAACCGGTAAAAGCTGCGCCCGATAAATTTCCCGCCGCTGACTTGCCAAATTGCCCGGCCGGCTGAACTCATCGGGCCAATACGCAAAGCCTTTAACAAAAACCCGCACCTTGGGCCCATTGCCGCGATAGGTGACGCTGACCCGATACCGCTGTCCCTGCTTCACCGGTATCCATGTGCTTTCCGCCGCCAGGCCGTTGCTTTGTGCGACACCCAATCCCATCCGCATCATCAGGCAATAACCGCGTCTATGAGGTTTGCCTCCACCATCGGCAAAAGCTTGCGGCACAATGGCGACATGATCAGCCCCGAGTGCGACGGCCTGCATTCGGCTTAAGAGCCGCGGGTGATAATCCTGCTTGCGTAAAAACACGCTCCAATTCCTGGCCACCCCCCCACTCTGGGCCGCAGCCCGGAAGTCGGCGTCCGGCACCAAATTGGGCCTGATTTTGAATAACCGTTGATAGACCGGGTTGGTAAGATTAACCTGCTGTTCCGACACGTGATGAAATGTGATGTGATCCAGACGCGTGAGCAGTTTTTCCACCGCCAAACGAGGGCTTGTGCTGTTGGGCGGAATTTGGCCAGAAACCGTGCGCAGCAATTGTCCGTGCATGAAGAGTTCCAGAGTCAGGCGGCGATGACCGAGATAACCCATCACTGCCTGATCAACCGCCAGCGCCGCAATGACCTTTTTGACATTGCGGGAAGAAACCGGATTCGTCCATGGAATTTGCAAAGCGTTAATCATCATGTTGACATTATGATCCTGCAGGCGATGAAAATGGCCATCACGCGACATCTTTTGACCTACTGCAAACCGCATGCGCCGCGCCAAACCACGTTCGGCATGCTCTTTGGCGATAAAAGGCAAAATCGCCAGAGATGGTAATTCAGTTTTTGCATACAGCACGCTGGCATTCAGCGCGATGCCGCCCATCCACACCACAAGCAACGTGGCAAGACCGCGGTGACATGCAGCCCGCCACCGCGAATGATCGCTGCCATTGGCAAACAGTGCTTTTACATTAATTAAGACCATAGGACTGCCCTTATCATCACGTTGCACTGACCACTCAGGCCATGTCATGATAACCTGACTTCGGGATAGTGCCGTTGGGAAATAGGCCCCCATTATCCGGCCGCGAGTGTTGTGTGCACGCAAGCGGATGGCGCGTTGATCTGCGGTGCAGATACAGCCGCGCCAGGCGGCTGAGCCGCCAGCATGCATCACAGTTGCCGCATCGGTTGGCCAGCATTGCGGCTGATACGCTCGCCCTGCCTGCCCGGCAAAGGCCAGAACAGCTCGCGCCACTTGTGTTCGTATTTTGTTTGGGTATTATGGTGGAAGTGAAGACATTAAGGGTGAGGGTGTCGCCGGTCCGCGCCCGCAATCGCCGCAGCTTGGTGATGAATTCCTCCGAAGGGAACCTATGGCTAACCGACAGAACCGTTCGACTATCACACTGATCGCCGTCTGTTTCGGGTTGTTCATGATCCAGCTCGACCTCACAGTGGTGAATGTCGCCCTAAAAAGCATTCAGGAAAATCTGCGCGCGGGTGTCACGGCCCTGCAGTGGGTGGTCGATGCGTATGCCGTTTTGTTTTCCAGCCTGATGCTGACAACGGGCGACCTTGGTGATCTTTTTGGCCGCCGTCGCATGTATGCCGGCGGAATGGTGCTCTTCGTGCTGGGTTCCATCTCCTGTGCGTTGGCTCCATCATATGTGTTTTTGATCGGAGCAAGATCCCTGCAAGGTGTTGGCGCCGCCGCGGCCTTACCCAACTCGCTGGCCATTCTGCGAAACGCTTTTCCCGATGCCCGGCTGCGGGCGCGGGCCATCGGCTGGTGGGCGGGAGTGTCGGGACTTGCAGTGGTCGCGGGGCCGACGCTTGGTGGGGCACTGGTTGGCCACTTTGGATGGCGTTCCGTGTTCTGGGTCAATTTACCCGTGGGGCTTCTCGGCCTTTGGCTTACGCTCCAATTTGTCTCAGAATCCTCCCATCCGCAGGGCAGGAGACTGGATATCTGGGGGCAGATTCTTGCCATCTCCGCACTGGTCAGCCTCATTTTCGCCGCCATTGAAGGCCAACAGCTCGGCTGGGGCAATACCTGGATCATTGCCGCTTTTGTATTGGCAGGTATCAGCGGCATGGCCCTTTACTTAGTGGAGCGGCGTCATAGCCATCCGATGCTGGACTTTCATTTTTTCAAGGAGCCTGTATTTACCGCATCCAATGCGGCTTCCGGACTAATGAACTTTGGCGTATTCGCGACTCTGTTTGCATTTAGCTTATACCTGCTGCATGTTCAGCGACTGTCGCCTGAACAGGTGGGCCTGCATCTGGCCGTGATGTTTGCACCGTTCGCCGCGAGCTTGCCATTTGGTGGCCGCATCACAGGGCATTTTGGTAGTCGTTACCCTGCTGCGCTCGGATTGGGCGCTACGGGGTTGGGCATGCTATGGCTCGCTTTGGCTCTGCGAGCCGCGAGCGACGTATGGATGTTCTCATCGCTGTTTATTATCGGCTTAGGCTTGGCCGCAGCGACACCTGCTTTGGTCGCTGCCGCCATTGGTGCCCTGCCCCCGGAAAGATCCGGCGCCGCTTCCGCGTTCAATAATACCAGCCGTCAGGCATGCGGGGCTTTAGGCGTGGCGTTGCTTGGGGGGTTGGTTGGGGTTGGGGCGTCCGCCACCAGTGATGGGGTTATGGCTGCTATTTCAGGAAGCGCTGTCGCCCTGCTGCTTGGTGCCATTATATCGTGGTGGTTTATTCGCCATGAATAAGGCGGTGGCCAGGAGGTCTGTCCGTAGCCCCCCCCACCGGCCATTGCAATGCTTTTCTTTTCCGAGCGTTGTTATAATGGTGCTTTATGAGTGTGCTTAGAAAAATATTTCGACCCACTGCCCCGGAAGTGATTGATTATGAATTGGACAAGCGGGCTGACGCCGCTAATGGCGAATCCGATTCCAACCCCGATGTCATCCGCTTCATTAGCCCGGGTGCTGGCCCGGAACCGGGCGCTTACAGACTTCAGCAGAGCTATGACGCACTTCTGACCACGGTGCAGGAACTCCGCGCCACCCTTGACGGCCAAGTGCAGAGACAGGAGCAACTGCTTGCCCAACTGACGACCCTCCCCCACGCCGTTGAGGCTTTGCCGCAAACCAGCCAACTGCAGGCCCAGATGCTTGAGACCGTCAGCCAACGCTTGGCAATCCACGCCCAGCAGCAAAGGGAGGTCACCGAGAAGATCTCCGCGTTAATTGCCGCGGGCAAACCGCCCATAGATTTACTTAAAGGCATCCGCGAGCAAATGGAAACCTCAACGGAAATAGATCGGCAGCTTGTGGAGGCGTTTAATCGGTTTTCCATGATGATGGATCGCCTCCAGCTAACCAATCGCCACGCCGTTGAATGCCTTTCGCAGGTGCGCGACTGTTATGCCCACGCCACGGTGCAGGTGCAGGATTGGATTGACAAATCGCGCGTACGCAACACATGGATGATCAACAGTGCTTTTGTAATGGCCTTGGTTTCAATGCTTGCGCTTGTTATTTTATTGGTTTACCACAAGTAACCTCAAAGGCAGCGGGTAAAACACGATGCGCCGTAATCAAAACCATTATCGGTAAGCACGTGTGGGCCAGCGGCGCGATGCGATTCAATTCGGCCAAGTGGCCGCGCGGCGATTTGCCAGCGCACCGCCGGTCAACCGGCAGCGTGCAGGCGATTACACATCACCGCAGATGCTGCCATGACGGTGCCGAAGGTTACCCTCGCGACCCGAAGGAAAGGGTTATATTAATTTTAGATGCAATCGGCACACCACCGGAAATAGCCGGTGAGAACCGCGTCCGTTCAAGCGTGTCGATAAAACTTTGATCCATCGCCGGATGGCCGCAGGATTTAAGAATTTTTACGTTGGTGACTCTGCCCGATACGGAAACTGACACGCGATAAGTGCCGCGCATGTAGATCGGATCAATCTGATATTTGATGGGGACATGCTGGCTGCCCCAAGCTAAGACTTTGACACTGCCGTCCGCATCGGACAAGCCGCGCCCTTGCCTCATGCCCGCACCCTCACTTCCACCACGCTGGCCCTTCAGCAGTGATACCCGGCGGCCAAAACCTGCGTTGGGATTGGAATAGCGCGACCTCTGCAGCCGACGGACGGCCGCAGGCTGCGGTCCGCGCGACCGCACAGGGCGACGGTGTACAACGGCGTGGGGCACTGCCTTGGGCGCAATTGCCGGCGTTGGTGCTGCCCAGGCATCCACATGGCGCTGGATACCGATTATGGCGTTATGAGAATTATCAGGATGCGGAAAATTTATGGCCACCGGATCATGCAACGATGAAGGCAAGGTTGGAGGTTTGGGGAGGTGGCGCGAAAGGTGCCATGACGGCGATACCCGAGGTACACTGGTGACCGTGCTTTGCATCATCACGCCCCCAATCGCCGTCGCATTGGACGCCGCGTGCGATCCACGCCGCCCACCATGACCGGCGAAGCCACCATGCAAACCAAGGACGATGATGGATACGAACAGGATAAGTTCAATAGCGGCAGCCGCCAGAAATTCCAGAACGGGCGCCACCGGTACCCGCCACCCACGATCGCGCCACACCACCACGTGGCGCTGGGCCATGGTATCGGCCAGCATCTGCGTCAATTCAGTTGAAAACTCTTCATCCTCCAATGGGGCGCCCGCCCGGCCCATGATGGTGGCGGTGGAAGTTTCACATTCGTCGCGCACATGGTCAAGGTGATTCAAGCAATCGAGAGAAGGTTCCAGCCAAGCGGAAGCAGCCGTCGGCGGAGTTAAATCCGTGGTCGTTGCCGCGATATCAGTGGGCGTGTCCACCATGTCGGGATGAACCCCTTTGCGACCAACCATCACTGGCCGACTGGTCAGGAAACCTCAATTATTTCGTAATGAATTTCTCCACGCGGCACCGATACCCGAACGATCTGCCCCGTGTGAGCGCGCATCAGGGCCTCGCCCAGCGGGCTGGCGGCGGATACTTCCATCACGTCCGAATCAACATCAAATGCACTGCCGTTGAGTTCGCCAACGAGACGAAAGCATTCAGTATCTCCGGTTTTTTTGTCCCGAACGACCACGGTGGAACCTAAGAACACCATTCCATCCGGGATGTCCTCGGGATTGACCACCGACGCATTTCGCAGGCGTTCTTCCAAATCACGTATGCGGGCTTCAAGCATCGCGAGTTCCTCACGGGCCGCGTGGTAGTCTGCATTTTCGCGTAAATCCCCTTTTTCACGGGCTTCCGCGATGCGGGCGGCAATTTGGGGGCGCAGGGCGATCATATCCTTGAGTTGTCGATCAAGCTTTTCTTTTTCTTGTTTAGTAAGTAACTGCATAACAAAAACAATCCTTTCGCGCCCGACATTTTACATTGCCAAACGCCTTTATCGATACCCATCAGTTCAGGTTTAGAAATTCCTTCATGTGCTGATCATAAACATCTTGCGATGCGACGTCGGTCAAATTGAGCCGCAGTTCATTGATCACTTTTGTGCCTTGGCGTATCCAAAGCTGAAAACAGGGGCCGCAGATGCTTGCATGAATTTGCTCGCCCAAGGGTCCACCAAAGGGTCGCTCGGACATTTTGGGGCCAACCCGGTTGCATCGGCGGCATTGAATCTGGCCGGCCGCCTGCAACTCCGGCGTCAATTGCGCTACGGTCTCTTCAGGGACGCTGGAACCCATTTCTTTAAGCATGTCCGCCATTTGATTGCGCGGCATCAGATCACCGTGCTCCTGCGCCACGCGATAACCTTTTAGCAGCGTGGTTTGGGCACCTTCAGGATCGCCAACCGCAATTTGACTCTGCGCCAGAAGAACATACGCCCTCGAAAGCGACGGGTTTATGGCTAGCGTTTTCATCAAAGGGGCAATCGCCTCGCGCGGTGCCCCGCCTTCCAAATAAACCCGCCCCAGTGAGAAAAACCCCAACTCATTTTGCGGATCGGTGGTAGTAAGCTCTGTAAATTGTCGAACTTTAACTTCGTCAAGCATATGGCGTTATATCTCCTGAAACCATTTTTAGTCGGGCGCTTGGCCCCACCGTCAAGTTGATGGACCACCCCCTGCCCATCCGCTGGCCGCACCGGCAGCACAAGCAATTCCCACCATTGACCCAACGCCACGCGCTTGGCACTTGCGATCGGGGATACAAACACCGCCGTCGCAGCCCGGCCGTGCCGTCCGACCTGTTCTGCCAACCTATTCTAGCGAATTTATCAGCCTAAATAAAGGCGAAAAGCTGTATTCAGCGCCAGCCGGCTCATCGCCGCTTGTTCTGGATGGCGACCATCATGGCGGTGCGTACGGCGGGGATAACCCTCGGTTCGCATACGCCCAAACGGTCGCAGCTCACTTTTCAATCGATTCGTCGCTGCTATCGCCGTCCACATCGCCAGCGTCAACGGTGCCAGCGTCAACGGTGCCGTCAGTGCTGCCGCCAGTCCTCTCTGGTCCAGCATCAGACGCAGCTTCGCCCGTCGGCATCAGGCCGATGGTGGCCATAATCGAGCCATCCAGGAAGCCTTCCAATTTTCGTGAACGCACTGGGTGCTGCAGTTTTCGCAGTGCCTTGGCTTCCACCTGCCGAACTCGCTCGCGGGTGACTTTGAATATCCGTCCGACCTCTTCGAGGGTATAGGTATATCCATCACCGATGCCATAACGCAATTTGATAATTTCGCGTTCCCGGTAGGTCAGCGTTTTGAGTACCTGGTCAATACGGTCGCGCAGCATATCCTGCGTGGCCGTCTGTACGGGATTATCGGCGGATTCATCTTCAATGAAATCACCGAAGTAGGAGTCTTCTGATTCTCCCACCGGACGATCCAGCGAAATGGGGTGCCGGGCGATTTTCAAAACGCGACGACATTCCGATGGCGGCATTTTGGCTTCACGCGAAATTTCTTCGATGGTCGGCTCACGCCCCAGGTCCTGCAACAATTTTTTGCTGATATTGCGCAGTCGGGACATGGTTTCAATCATGTGCACCGGAATGCGAATGGTGCGGGCATGATCGGCGATGGCCCGCGTGATGGCCTGGCGAATCCACCAAGTGGCATACGTGCTGAATTTATATCCACGGCGGTATTCGTACTTGTCTACGGCCCGCATTAAACCGGTGTTACCTTCCTGAATAATATCCAGAAAGGTCAGGCCGCGATTGCGATATTTTTTCGCGATGGATACCACTAAGCGGAGATTGCCACCGGACAGTTTCCGCTTGGCGTCTTCATATTCATTAAACACTGAAGTGATGCGGTGGCAGCGCTGCGTAAGCGAATCGGCATCCTCCAGCACCAGGTCCAGCAAACCCTGATATTCGTCGGCCATCGCCAGACGATCATCTTCCGTCAGGCGGGCATTTTTATCGGTCAGGCGATTGCGCAGATTATTAATTTTATCACTAATCGACAGCAGCTTACGCATCAGAGGGATGATTTTACTGGTGCGAAGCGAGAGTTCTTCCAGCAGCGTAACGGCTTTACGGCGGCTGCGGCTGATCTGGGCCTGCAGATCACGCCGCTGCGTTTCACCAGTGGCCGGGTCGATAATCTTTTCCCAGCGCATTCGGTTGCGTTCGCATATCAGGCGGATGGTGCCGAGATTTTCCGGTATCCGCTTGCTGATGGTGGCCTTGGCATCCTCTTCAGCCGTGGAAACGCGCATCGTTCGGTCAAACGGTAATTCGCCAGACTGCACCTGAGCCAGAATCTGCACCGCCGCATGGGTGCAGTAATCACTTTCGAGCACCTTGCGGCGGAAGGCCATACGGGTAAGTTCAATCTTTTTCGCCAACTGAATCTCATCGTGGCGTGAGAGCAGAGGTATTTCACCCATCTGGGTGAGATACATGCGTACGGGGTCTTCAATCGACTTGCTGCTGGCATCCGGCGATTCAACTTCCTTGATGTCTCGAATTTCGGCTTCCGCCTCATTCATCATGGATTCATCGGGTTCATCAGGTGACGGCGGTGGTTGCTTTTCCTCACCGGTCTTGTCAATTAATTCCACACCTAACTCATCAAACTGCTGCATTAAGGCGTCAAGCCGATCCGGTGCTATGACATCATCCGGAAGCAGTTCGTTAAGTTCCTCATAGGTGAGATAACCCTGCGATTTGCCCCGCGCCAGCAATAAGGCAATGTTCGAATTGGCGTTGGCAGGCAACACCGTATGAACCGTCGCCGGCGGCTGCACCTGAGAATGGGCGGTTTGAGTCACAAAATCCTCCTGATCGTCCGATGGGACATTTGCATTCGAATCATAGCCAATCACAAAGTAAATATCAGCCACATCGGCCCAATCGAACAGCGAACTATTCCAATTCAGCCGACGACGCAGCCGAGCGCAGCCGTTTCTAGGCGCGAACCAAGTTCCAAGCCACTCACGCACCCTGCGCTGAGCGCCTTGAGCACCTTGAGCACCTTGGCGGTGTCGGTGTAAGGGCATAAGCACGCCCGACATCCACCGACTGGCCGAACCATATATTATACCCAGTTTTGAGGACTTTTAACACAACATGCGAAAATATTCAGGCTGGCAACCATAAAATTGGGAAAATGGCGTTGCGCAAACCCTTGGGAGTCGGCCCAAGTAATCACCGGAATACGACGGCATGAGGGCACCAGCGTCCGCCGTCCACCCGATCCGCTGCCCCTCTGCAATACCTCCGTCGGGGCCTTTTATTTTGCGTGTCAGCCACCGCCGAGTTTCATCCATCAGCCTGAGCACGCCATTTTTGCACCAATCCTACAATCGTCTCTGCCGCCGACGCTACGGCAATGAGCTGGGGCGACTTTTCAGTTCGTAATTTCATTTCCACCTGACCGGCGGCTAATCCCTTATCGCCAATCACAATACGCAGCGGAATACCAATTAAGTCGGCATCTTTGAATTTTACGCCCGGGCGCTGATCGCGCTCATCCAGAATGACATCGATTCCGGCATGACGCAATCGATGGTATAAATCGTCCGCGACGCTGGCAGCTTGGCCTTCATATTTCACCGGGGTGATGACCACCTCATACGGCGCGATGTTGACAGGCCAGATGATACCGTCGGCATCATGTGAGGTTTCGATGGCCCCGACCAGAATTCTTCCCGGCCCAATGCCGTAGCAGCCCATGATCATGCTGTGGTTGACCTGTTTTTCATCGGCAAAGACGGCACCTAGGGCGTCTGTATACTTGGTGCCCAATTTAAATACGTGGCCAAGTTCAATACCCTTGCTGAATTTCAGCGGCGAGCCACTGGGCGACCGATCACCCGGGGCTGCGAGGCGAATATCACCGATGACGGGTTCGCCAGCTTTTTCAACATGAATATGAGCTGCAAAAGAAAAATTGGAAACATGCCAAAACGGCTTGTTAGCGCCGGTGGTGGCGTCGGTCACGGTCAAAGCATCAGCGTCGATGACCAACGTCACTGGTACGGTATTAGCAATATGCGGGCCGACATAGCCGATGGCGAAGCCATTTTCGCGGGCCAGCTTTTCGTCGGCGAGTTCCACAGGCCCCACCAGGCGCCGCAGTTTATTTTCATTGACTTCATGATCGCCTCGGACACACGCCACCACGAATCGCCTTTCCGTAGTATCGGGCCGGATATAAACCATGGTTTTAATCATTTTCTGCGGCACAATCTTCAGGAATTGGCAAACCGACTCAATGGATGCCGCATTCGGCGTTTCAATATCGGTCAGCGGCACATCTTGTGCTTTTGGGGCGTCTGATAATTGATACACTATCGGGCTGCCGTGGGCGGCACGTTCCAAATTGGCACTATAACCACCATCTTCAGCCTGTACGATGACATCCTCGCCCGCATCACAAGGGCAGATAAATTCATGGCTGGCATCGCCGCCAATCGGCCCGCTCTCCGCCTCAACAGGAATGGCGGGAATGCCGCAGCGGCGAAAAATCTTCACATAAGCTTGAAACATGTCTTGATAAGTCCGCGAAAGGCTTTCAAGCGACGTGTGAAAACTGTATGCGTCCTTCATGAAAAACTCACGCACGCGCAGCAGTCCATTTCGCGGCCGGGCCTCATCCCGAAATTTACCCTGTATCTGGTAAAGCGTGATCGGCAGTTGGCGATGACTTGTAATGTACGCCCGCACCAGTTCCGTCACGCACTCTTCATGCGTAGGGCCAAGAATCATCTCCCCATTGCGTCGATCTTTCATCTTAAAAAGCAGTGGCCCGTAGTCCGAATACCGCCCCGTCTGCCGCCACCACTCGGCAGGTAACAGCGCCGGCATGTGAATTTCCAAGGCACCAATCGCGTTCATTTCCTCGCGGATGATCTCATTGGCCTTCGACAGGCTCTTCCACCCAAGCGGCAGCCAGTCATATACCCCGGCACTTACCCGGCGGATAAAACCGGCGCGGATAAGCAGTTGGTGAGAAATAATCTCCGCATCGGCCGGCACTTCACGGGTGGTGGGAATCAGCGATTTTGACCAAAGCATTAACTGTTACCTCCATTGGAGGCCACGTTTGTATCGGTGGATCGCCTGAATTGCAAGCCTGCCGCAATCTCCATAGCGGCAAAACACGCGATCGAGCGCCTTTGCTGATACCATCGCCTACAGGACAGACCTGCTACAATGTGCTACACTCGGCAGCAAGGGCAGTTAAAGTGTCCGGTAGATGATGTTATCTTTCCGGGCGGTGGGTGTCGTACCTCGGCAAGAATTCAAGCTGTGCGATGGAGTATCATCGTGGCCCGGCACCTGCGCCCAACCAGCCGCACCCAACCCGCATTGATGCTGCTGATTAACGCTGGCTCGTCCAGTGTTAAGATCAGTATTCGCCACTTCGATGTCCCGGTTCGTATCGTGCTGCACCGCTCCATAAGCTTGGCTGAATTGCGCCGTCCTGCGCCAGAGTCACCGCCGCACGGGACCAATCTCAGCACCGGTGCAGACTTGGCTGCAGATCGCCTGGCGGGATGGCTTAAATCAGTCATGGATGAATCGCAGATAGACCGCCGAAATATCGCCGTGGCAGGGCATCGGATTGTTTTGGCGGGACCGGAGATCACGCGACATCAGCTATTGACGGCGAAAGTGCGGAAGGCGCTCGTCCGCTTGATCGATTTTGACCCGCAGCACCTGCCCTTGGAGCTTGCGTTTATTGACGCCTGCCGCCAATTATTTCCCCGGATACCGCAGGCCGCGTGCTTTGATTCGGTATTCCATCAGACCATGCCGCTCAGATCCAAAGTGCTGCCAATTTCATGGAATTATTACACGCATGGCGTCCGGCGATTTGGATTCCACGGGCTCTCCTACGCCTCCTTGATGAGACAACTTCGATTGGTTGATCCGCAGGCCGCTCGCGGCCGGACGGTGATCGCCCATCTGGGCTCAGGCTGCAGTTTGGCCGCGATGGAAAATGGTCGCAGTGTGGCGACAACCATGGCATTTACACCATCAGCCGGCGTGGTGATGGGCGGGCGCACCGGCGATATCGACCCGGGTGTGATTCTATACATCATGAAGCGCGAAAAATTCACCCCCGCAGATATGGAACAATGGCTGGAGAACAATGGCGGCCTGGCGGGGATTGCGGGCTGCGCCGACATGCAGAGCTTGCTGTGCCGCAGAGATGAGCGGGCCACCTTGGCAGTTGAAATATTTGGCCGTGGTATTGCCCGCCAAATCGGCGCCTATGCAGCCGAACTCAATGGCATCGATGCAGTGGTCTTCAGCGGTGGAATAGGTGAAAAGGCGCCGGAGGTTCGGCGCCGGATCATTCATCAGTTGTCGTTTATGGGCATGGCCATCGATTCTGCTGCCAATCGAGCCGGCCGTCAACAGATAAGCCCTGCTGGCAGCCGACCCCGCGTGTGGTGCTTGAGGACAGACGAAGAACAGGAAATGGCATCGATTATTCAACTTTTACTTAAAGGAGCAACCCGATGAAACCGTTATCAGTTAAAACCAAAACCCGACCAACGAATAGCGCCAAAGACAACCGGCACCCCAATGGGCCGCTTGAGGCCACGGAACTTGCCTTGATAGATGCTTACTGGCGGGCGGCCAATTCCCTGTCGGTGGGCCAGATATATCTGCTGGCCAATCCCCTGCTGCGCAAGCCGCTGTCGCTGAAACATATCAAGCCCCGTTTGCTGGGCCACTGGGGTACTACACCGGGGCAGACATTCATATACACCCATTTGAATCGCATCATCAAACGCGATGATCTGAACATGATTTATATTTCGGGGCCGGGCCATGGTGGTCCGGCAGTGGTGGCACATAACTATCTGGAAGGAACCTACAGCGAGATTTACACCCACATCACCCACGATGATGCAGGACTGGAAAAATTATTCCGGCAGTTCAGCTTCCCTGGCGGTATTCCCAGCCACGTGGCCCCGGAAACGCCCGGGTCCATTCACGAAGGTGGTGAACTGGGCTACTCTCTTGCCCACGCCTGCGGTGCTGTACTGGACAATCCGGATTTAATCGCAGCCTGTGTGGTGGGTGACGGTGAGGCGGAAACGGGGCCGCTCGCGACTTCGTGGCATATCAATAAATTCATTAATGCCGCTGATGATGGTGCAGTGCTCCCCATTCTGCACCTCAATGGCTATAAAATCAGTAATCCGACCGTGCTGGCTCGCATCAGCCGCGATGAATTGCTTTCGCTCTTCAAAGGTTACGGATGGGAGCCGCTGATTGTAGAGGGGCACGAACCGCCGGCCATGCATCAGCAAATGGCTACCACTCTGGATTATGCCATGGAAAAGATCCGCGGATATCAGCGTGCGGCGCGGGCAGGTGACAAATTTGAACGCCCCGCCTGGCCGATGATCATTTTTATAACGCCCAAAGGCTGGACGGGCCCCAAGGAAGTGGACGGTAAAAAAGTGGAGGGCACTTTCCGGGCACATCAGGTACCGCTGTCGCAACCAGCCGAAAATCCACGCCATCTCAAGGCGCTTGAGGCATGGTTGAAAAGTTATCGACCCGGTGAATTATTTGACAGCCAAGGACGGTTAATGCCGGAAATTGCCGCCCTGGCCCCCACCAGCAATCGCCGTATGGGTGCCAATCCGCACACCAACGGAGGTGCCCTGCTGAAAGATTTGCGCATGCCTGATTTCCGCGATTATGCCGTTGAGGTGCCCATACCCGGCAGCGTCGATGCGCAGGACACCCTGGTGCTTGGAAGTTTTTTGCGCGATGTCATCAAACTCAACGATGATATGAAAAACTTCCGGCTCTTTGGTCCGGATGAAACCATGTCCAACCGTCTCAGCCATGTGTTTGAACGCACGGCCCGGCAATGGGATGCGGAAGTGCGGGCGAATGATGAATTTTTAGCCGCCGGTGGACGGGTCATGGAAGTGCTCAGCGAACATCTTTGCCAAGGGTGGCTGGAAGGGTATCTGCTTACGGGCAGGCACGGGTTGATCAACAGTTATGAAGCCTTTGTACATATTGTGGATTCCATGTTTAACCAGCACGCTAAGTGGCTCAAAGTGACACGAGAATTACCATGGCGCCGCCCGCTGGCTTCGCTTAATTATTTATTGGCATCGCATGTCTGGCGACAGGACCACAATGGTTTTACACACCAGGACCCCGGCTTTATCGACCATGTCGTCAATAAAAAAGCATCCGTCGTACGCGTGTATTTGCCTCCAGATGCCAACTGCCTACTCTCGGTTATGGATCATTGCCTGCGGTCAAGGCACTATGTCAACGTCGTAATCGCCGGAAAACATGATGCACCGCAATGGTTGAAGATGGATGACGCCGCCCGCCATTGCGCCGCGGGCATCGGTATCTGGCCGTGGGCAAGCAACGATGCCGGCTGCGACCCGGATGTGGTAATGGCGGCCGCCGGCGATGTGCCAACGCTTGAAACCCTGGCGGCCATTTCGCTGCTGCGAGAGTTCCTGCCGGAATTAAAAATCCGTTTCATCAACGTCGTTGATTTAATGAAGCTCGAACCACCTAGCGAACATCCGCACGGTCTGCCCGACAAGGATTTTGATGTCCTGTTTACCCGCGACAAACCGATCATTTTCGCCCATCACAGTTACCCTTGGCTGATCCATCGGCTTACCTACCGGCGCACCAATCATCACAATTTGCATGTGCGCGGCTACAAGGAAGAAGGAACCATCACCACACCCTTTGATGTGGCAGTGCTTAATGATCTGGATCGATTCCATCTCGCCGGCGACGTCATTGATCGACTTCCGCAATTGGGTTCAAAGGCAGCGTATTTTAAGCAAGCCCTGCGGGACAAATTGCTGGCGCACCGGGATTATGTTCGGCATTATGGTGTCGACTTGCCCGAGGTGGCCAACTGGCGTTGGAAAATATAGGGCCGCATTTCCGCGCACCGGCCTGTGCATCCGGCTGAAATGAGCAGCGCATCATGGCCGTTGCCCTTGTGGGTGGCTCTTGACCTCAAACGAGGGGGCGCGGATGATTGTGGCTGCCCGGAGAGATGGCTGAGTGGCTGAAGGCGCCGGTTTCGAAAACCGGTCAGGGCGCAAGTCCTGCGTGGGTTCGAATCCCACTCTCTCCGCTTGATTTGGTATTTGGCGCATCATATGACGGCCGGCTCACTTGCAGGCCAGCACTAAAAGCCAGCCCACCGTTGGCACGGCGGTATGGGCATTTCAAGGCGCTACCGACGGTCACGGGCAGCATTTTGATGCCGGACAGGTTTTTCAGGACTGCTTTGATATTAAGCAAGCCAAATAATCCTTGGCGGAAGTGTATGAAATTGCTGATATGATCGCGCCGGACCGCGATAATGTATTCGTGAATCCCCGCGAGGCTTAACCCTTCAACATCCCACTATACTCGCTACGGTGAAAACATGATAGTTTTGTTGTGGAATACTGGTGGCA
>DZDI01000148.1 GCA_022730455.1 Phycisphaera mikurensis
CGCAGACATCCTGTCTGCATCCTAAGCAGGCGAGACGCCTGCGCTATAAGCCGCCGGTACGCGATAGCGCCAACCACCGGCAAGCCGGTGCTGCTACCTGAAAAAATTGCCACGCCCTCGAAAGGTGTTCTTATGACACGCGATGTCGCCACGAAGTTTCAATCTCCTCCAAGGTGCGGCCTTTGGTTTCAGGCAATATAAAGATAACGAACAAAAAGCTGATCAGCGAGCAAATGGAATAAAGCATGTAAGTAATGGTGAGACCCGCATGTGTTTTCAGGATCGGGAAGGTCTGCGCGACCACAAAAATCGCCGCCCATAGAGTAAGAACACCCACCGATGCGGCCCGGCCCCGGATGCGGGCAGGGAATATCTCAGAGATAATAATCCATGGCATCGGCCCCATTGCGATCGCAAAGGCTGCAATAAATACTAATATGCTTATGAGCAAAATCAGCACCTGCGTAGGGCCAAAATACGGCGCCACGGTGATATGGGCATGCATACTTTCGGCAAGCCGACGAAACGCCGCAGCCGACATGCTTCCCTGCACGGTGACATGATCATGCACGGAAAATTGGGCGGCGCGGGGGGCGAGTTTAAAGACCAGCGCCACCGAGGCCAGTGCTACCACCTGAATGGCTGTACCAATAGCCAGCAGCAATTTACGGCCAGCTTTGTCGACAAACCCCACGGCAACAAAGGTGAAAAGTAAATTCACCATGCCAATGAGGGCAGTGGCCCCGAAAGCGTTGCTGGTGTGCATGCCGGCGGCGGCAAAAACGCGTGGGGCATAATAGATAATCGAATTGATACCACTGAACTGCGAAAATACCGCCAGAAACAGGGCGACAATCAGCGGTAGCCGATACTGTGGTTTGAACAGTTCGGAATATTGGCCCTCTTCTTCACTGGCCACGGCTTTGACAGCTTTAATTTCCGTCTCGGTTTTTTCAGACCCAAATAACCGTTGCAGAATGGTGCGAGCCTCGGCTTCACGGTTATTGACGATCAACCATCGCGGGCTTTCTTTAATACCGAAGAGCAAAATAAGGAAAAGCAGGGCGGGTAAAATCTCGGAACCAAGCATCAACCGCCAGCCTATACGCAGATTCCAACTGGCACTTTGGTGAAGGGCTGCCGCTGCTGTGCCATGCGTCATGGTTGCCAAGTCGTGGGCATGCACGGCATTGCCATGAACCACAATGCCGTAGTTAACCCAGTACACCAATGCAATACCAACGACGATACCCAACTGGAAAAGCGCTCCAAGGCGGCCACGGTGTTTTTCAGGGGATATTTCGGCGATGTAGACGGGGGCCACCATGGATGATGCGCCAATGGCCAAACCGCCAAGGATGCGTGCCACCACCAGTTCCCACACCTGCTGCGGAATTGCCGAAAGCAAACCGGAAATCGCAAAGAGCACCGCACACACCAGCAATACCGACTTACGGCCGAAGTGGTCAGCGAGTGTACCCGCCAATAGTGCACCAATGATAGCACCCAAATCGAGGCACGCTATGACAAAGCCGATCCCGGCCGAGCCGAGGTGAAAATAGGTTTGCAGGTACTTTTGAATGCCTGACGCCACACCCGTGTCGTAACCGAATAGCAACCCTGCCAATGCCGCAGTGGCGACTGCCGCTACGATGACCTTCATTGAACCGTTGGTGTTGATTTTATCGGTTTCCATCCGCCTGTACTCCATCTATGACAAACCACTTGACTGACTGTCAGCCACCGATCATCTTCAACCAGCCCGCCGCAGTGAGCCCCCAGATTGAATCCAACACCACCACAAAAAATGGTGTGGTGTAACCATGATTAAACCCCAGCACCTGCTGATGATCCAACAGAGGAAGGACGATCAGCAACTGCACCAGCGCCGGGACGAGTCCAAAAACCAAGCCGCGCTTCACTACGCTACCCGCCATAAGTGGCAGGCAGAAAATCAAACCGAAGATGCCGCCCCATACCACCAGGGAATAGCCGGCCCCGCGGCTGGGCATCGGCTGCCAATGGCAGCCCAAATCGGAAAAGAGGCCGGAACGCCCAGCCACCCATGCGACAATCAGCGCCACCACCGCCCCGACGACACCCGAAGCAAAAGCTCCTGACAACTGCCCCGGCACACTGCCCGCCCCTGAAGACGCCATACCTTTAGCTCCCGGAAACGCAAACCCGCGAAACGATCCGGCATCGCCGATATCAGATATGGATCGATTTAATCAGTTGCCGTACGTGTTCCACCGACCTGTCAAAAAGTGCCTTTTCCTCGTTGGTTAGCTTAACCTCAATAATTTGTTCGACGCCCGTGCTTCCTAATTTAGCGGGTACGCCTACAAAATATCCACCAACGCCATATTCTTTTTCACAGTGGGCGGCACATGGTAAAATGCGCTTTTTGTCCCGGATGATCGCCTCCGCCATCTGCACCACAGCAGCCGATGGGGCATAATACGCCGAACCAGTTTTAAGCAATCCTACGATTTCCGCACCGCCGTTGCGGGTGCGATTGACAATCGCCTCAATTTTATCCGCCGCGAGCAGCTCGGGCAGCGGAATGCCGCCGACGCTGGTATAGCGCGGCAGCGGGACCATGTCATCACCATGTCCGCCCATCAACAGGGCCTGAATATCTTCTACGCTGACGTTTAATTCGGCGGCGATAAACGCGCGGTAACGGGCGGTATCCAGCACCCCTGCCATACCGATGACCCGGTGCGCCGGAAACCCGCTGACTTTATGGGCCACATAGACCATGGCGTCGAGCGGATTGGAAACGACTATGAGGACTGCATTCGGCGAGGTCCGGGCCACCTGCTCGGTGACCACTTTGACAATTTCCGCATTTTTTGCCAGCAGATCGTCCCGGCTCATGCCCGGTTTGCGCGGCAGGCCGGCGGTGATCACGACAATATCGCTACCGGCCGACGCCTCGTAAGCTGTGGCGCCGGTAACGTGCACGTCAAAACCTTCAATGGGCGCGGCTTGCGAGAGATCAAGGGATTTGCCCTGCGGCACGCCATCCAATGGGGGAATATCGACTAAAACCACGTCGGCTAGCTCTTTGGCGGCTGCCCAGTGGGCAGTGGTAGCGCCGACATTTCCGGCTCCAACAATCGTCAACTTTGCGCGTTTCATCATAGATGTCATCGACTCCAATCGAATGGCGCACCTCGCCGAGCTGCGCGTGAAAAGCGTTGTTTTAAGCGAGGTGCGGGCTAACTGCAAATGCTGACAGGTTTTTGCCAACATAGGGGCGTGGCAATTTTTTCGGGCAGGGGCTAATTGTTATGTAACATGGCGATTTTCCAGTATTGGGGCCACTGATTGCTCTGTTCCATCGCCTCTAATGCCATGACCGCCTCGGCGTTGTCCGCATCCCATCGCCCTATCGTTTACCGCCCGTCGCCCGGCGACGACGCTAAACGCGGTGGGCGTGGATGGTACTCTCGGCCCTTGAGGGTGTAGACAAGATGTCCGCGTTACGCTTTTATTTGCCACCGACAAGCCGACGGCTAAGAGGCCCCAACATACGTATCTAAAATCACTCACTCCGCGGCATATGCGGTTGGCTGCTCGAGCAGTTTTTTCTGCAGCTCGCGCAGCGAATCTCGCCCGTGCAGTGGAAAAAAGTATTCGCGGTCGCTCAACACAATGCGTTGGCGCCGAACCAACTCCGCTGTGGCAGTGGCACGCTGCAATTGTGCCAGAGTGTTGGAATACTGATGGCATTGGGCGTTAATGGCATGCAACCGCGTGAATTGCATCCGCCGCCAAGCTTTGACGGCCGCGCTGCGGTGCAGCGGTCGCTGCGCCAGTGAGGCAATGACTTGAGTTCTTTCAGCTAACAGAGAAGCCAAAGCTGGCGGCAATTGGGCATTTTGGAATGTTAACTGAGGGTTGTGCTTCAGATGGTGAGACCGCATTTTTAATTCCGATGGGGTATCACCTCCCAATTTATTTTCCTGACCAGCAGATAACAGCCAGCCGGCCGAGGCGCATAAATAACCACTGACAGGCAAGCCGATTTGCACGGCGATTTGATCGGTCATGGCATCGTACATGGCCCCGCCGATGCCGTGAATGAACAGGTCTGCGAGGAATGTCCGCACGTATAAAGTAAGGGTCAGCGCCCGGGGCCGGATGCAAAGTTCCTGTGAGTCCAATATGTGCCGCCACTCGTCCGCCATCTGGAGCAGATTGTCCTGCGGCGGAGTAAGGTCAATGACCTGCGAGCCAAATGTGATGGCGAGGCCGCTGCCGCGTTTAACGGCCAGTCGTTCACGCGGACTGCCCCGCCGATAAATCCAAAAAGGCAATTCGATAACATCAGGCGAGATGGCCAGCGGCGGCATAGGGCGAGTGGGCGATTTAATATGATGCCGCCGACGGTAATCGGTAATGGCCTGGTTGTAGATCGCCGTCCATTGGGTGGCATTGGTTATCCATAAGCCGACAAATGCTAACCAAGCCGAACTTTGGCACAGATCGCTGCTGCGCACATGATGCACATGGAGGCCAAACTGCTGTTCAAAGCGGATACGAGCGGCATCCAGCCAGGTAACGTAATCGGACGAATTTGAAGGGCTTGGAGGCTTAATAAAATCTTTCAGGGCAGCAGACGCGTCGGAATTGATCATGCCGTTTTCAGCAGCGGATTTTATGATGCCATCGTACCAGTCCGCGGCTCTGTAAGACCCAGGCGCAGATAACCCGTCGGCCGCTATGGAATTGGCAGGAGCCCACGTATGCCACACCTTTGCCCATTCGCCCGCCGCATTTTGTTCTGGCAGCGCCAAGCCAAGATGGTCGACGGTGTCGTGATCGACCAGAATATCCACCGGTGTTCCGCCGGTGCGTTTGGCCAAAGCATCGGCCAGCAATACTTTAGCCCACACTCCGGCATGATAAAACTCCACTTGGTGGCCGGTTATGATCCAAGGTCGCGATTTATCGTGGCTGCGCCTGTCGGCCGTCGTGGGTGAATGATTCCGCGGCTTGGAAGACGGATACCCCGTTTGGGTATCAGCGTCAATTAATAACTTATGTAAATCACATTCCGCTTGAGCTGTGATCGCACGCCATCTTGAATCAAGGTCAGCTTTCCTTGGTGCATCCGATTGGAGATATTTGACGGCGGTGGAGACTGGTGGCTCAACGAGAATATCCCCATGGCGGCGAGGAACCAAGACCGCATCGCTTTGCGGATGAAGAAAGGGGCGGGGATGCGGCGTAGTATCGGCGGTACGGTCGGTCATTATTGAATTATGATCCTGCCAGCGCTGAGATCATTCAACACGCTGCCGCCATGGACTGACAAGGTGCCAGTTGATTCATGGTATCAAAAAAAACATTCAGGTAATGGCGGAGTCGCAAATCGGGGTTATCGAGTTGTCCACCGAAATGGCGATTGGGATCGTTGTATATCAAATCCACGGGCAATTCGCGGATATTGAGCCCGGCGCAGGCGCAATGCACCCAAAACTGCATCGGGAAGGCGTAGCCGGGCTCGGTAAGTTTCAGGCGGCGGAGGGCCTGGACTCGATGGGCTTTGTAGCCGCAGAAAGTGTCGGTCAACTCCAAGCTCAAATTGCGGTTCACCACATCAGTAAGCAGCATATTAATGCGTCGGCGGTCTGCGGGCGGTAAATCGTGTATGTAAGCAGCATGCAGGTAGCGAGAACCGCTGATGATATCGGCGGCATCGTCGGCTATGGCGGCAAAAAAATCATTTAATCGCGACGGCTCGTGTTGTTCGTCACAGTCCATGGTGATGACCCATTGATAGTGGCCACGGCCAGCCCAATTAAAAGCATCAATAAGACTTGCCCCATACCCTAAATTCCGGTCATGCCGCAGATAGGCGATATCGGGGTGCCGGGCCGATATCTCAGCCGTAGCGTCGGTTGAGCCGTCATCCACCACCAATATATCGGCACGCTTCCTAGCTACACTGCGAATTTCACGCAACACCCTGACTATATGGCGTTCTTCATTAAACACCGGGATCGCAATAAGTATGGGTTTCATTTATCAACCTCTTCGCCGCTTGGAACATTAGGTAAACTACGTCATGATGTCAAGAAAGGCCTTAAATCGGGTTTACAGGGTACCTCAAGAAGGCGTACACCAACCAATGCCACTGCCGCGTGGCATCAGATCCCATTCTGACC
>DZDI01000322.1 GCA_022730455.1 Phycisphaera mikurensis
GCGCGGCTGCGAAAACATGAGAAGGAACTGACCGTGTTCCTTTGGGAGGACGCGGTGGACGGGAGCAACAACGCGGCGGAACGGGCGTTAAGGCCGGCGGTGGTGATGCGGAAGATCACCGGCGGAAGCCGCAGCGAACGGGGAGCCAGAGCCACGGCTGTGCTGATGTCGGTGCTACGCACCGCCCGCCAGCAGAACCGCCCGCTCTTTGAAACGATCAAGACGCTTCTCATGAACGCCTGGGCCGGGAAGAATCCCGGTCTGCTGACAGACATTCTGGTCGATTCGTCCTGAGCTTGCCCGCCGGAGGAGCATAGCGGTAAACAGTTACCTCTCGTTTTCCCTATCGTGCATCCCCAGATTTCGGTGGCACCGTATTAGGTGGGACGATTCCCAGCGCCTCTTTGATACTCCACACGCTGTCGCGGATCCACGTGTCTGAATAATAATAGTAGAATCGGTTGAAGTGCCGTCGGTTTGCGTAACAGAGCTTGTAGTAGATCTCGGATTGTTTGAGGTTGTACGTTTTCCTAGGGAGGTTGTAGTGCGGGCCCCCAGCGATCAGTTCGCCCAGTTGAAAATAGGCAATGGCGCATTTCGGGTTAATCCTTACTGCCGTCTGAAGGTATTTCACCGCAAGAGTCCATTGCGGTAAGCAAGGCCGCAATTCCTGCCGCCAGGTCACGGTACTTAACATGACCCAATAGATGGCCTTGTGCGGGTTCAATTTCACTGCCCGCTGCAGTTCTAGAACAATTTTTGGATATTCCGAAGCGTCCGCATTGCGGAATCGCCACCAAGCAAACCGCGCGATTGCTTCAGCTTGGCCAGCCTTGGATACAGCGGTACCCATCACAAGTTGTTTTTGTACCAATGCAACAGCTTTAGCATAGCACTTTCCCGCCACGGCAAAGTACCGGGGCGACACGTAGTCAATTCGATGCCCGGCCTTAAACCAAGCGTTCCTGTAGGCTCGCCCTTCGACTATAGCCTTCTTTGCCAATTGAAAGCACTGCCTTTCGGTCAGCTTGCCTTTGGATGCGTTGACCAAACTATACAGGGCGGCCGGAACCGGCTGGGCGGCCACGCTGGCTGCCGAAAAACCTCCGTCTGTGGGACCCCCTACCCCAAACACCACTCCGGTGCAAACCCCGAATGCCAGGGCGAAACTAACAAAACCACCCGTTGTGGCCAATAGACCCATCCCCGTTCTAACCATTTGTGTAGCTCCTAAATAATAATCATAATACGGTATCGGCTCAGGTTTACCTTCCGGCTATTCATGAGGGCGGTGCGATCCTGCCGCCCCCCAACTCAAGATCATAGTCGCCACTCGCCCACGACCACTGGTTGATCTGGCC
>DZDI01000323.1 GCA_022730455.1 Phycisphaera mikurensis
TATGAGTGCAATTTCCTGACACTTCTCTCCACTTGCCAATCTTCGCCCCGATGGCCGCTACCTATTCCTTCGAAATTGCTCATTGGCGGCCTCAATGGCTCGGAGCATAAAACTGCGGTCATTGGTGGGCGTAACAGAATACGCATTTGATCCTGATGACTGCGACCTTTCATCAAACGACCAGATGGATGCGAGCGGTACCTTCGACTTAAGAATGGAATGAAGTATTGCGGTGAAGAGTTTGCGGCTTTTGGCTGGCGGGCCGGAGGCACCAAATTCACCCACATAGAGAGGTTTGTGCCACAATGCAGACAGCGTCGCGGCACGGCGAATATTCGACGGTGCACGGTTTCCATACTCATGCACACAGATCATGTCAAACGCGGCATTATCCATTCTGAGCATATACGCCCACTGGGCTAGTGAATCTGTCTTCCAAGTGTGATCCATCATGTTGTGCCACGCAGAGAATCGCGGTCGGCTGTTGCCTGCCTCAATAATGTGATAGGGATCGTAGCGCCGCACCAGATGGACAAATCGCGCGTACAATTTCCACATCTGTGCATCGGTGTAATCCCAAGTAGGCTTATAGCCGGGAAATTGAGTTTTGGCATTGGGTAGATCCATCGCCAAGTTGAACTCGTTTCCAAATTCCCAGCCCCAAATCGCCGGATTATGCTCGTAACGCTTGATCATCTGTACGGTGAATTGCGTCCAGATGCGATAGGTGCGGCTTCTCGGATTATTCCACACCGCCAGGCCGTGCTCGTGGGCGAGGGCATCAGGCCAAAATGTGAAAAATAAACACGGAATCAGCCCCACATGATTTTTCGCGGCAATAGCGCAGAGTTTATCCATGGCGCTGAAGTAACGAGCGGGGTTACTTTCATACACCTTAATGATGTACTTACGGCATTGCGCGGGTGTGCCCCATGCGGCCAACGCGGGAAACCTTACAAATGGGATATGATACGCTTTGAGTTCCTGAAAGTCGCGCGGAATGGAAGGATCGTTGGGATTGACCAACAGCCGCCGCAGGGCACTGACGAAATTGACACCGATGCCGTGATAGGGGCGGCCATCCTTTTCCAAAACACCGCGATTACTGACTGTCAGGCCATGCCAGCGCTGAACCGGTGGCGAGGTCGCTGGCTGGATGCTGGCGGTACAGCCAGCAACGAGCGAAATTAACACCATGCAAACGCCTGCTTGGATTCGGCAAAATATAGGAAAGGTTCGCATTGAATTCGGTTCCTTGTAGTGATTATCGTTACATTGTGAGACACGCTTCAGGAACGGTACGCTCACGCAGGCATTGACTGGGTTTCAGCACCGGTGAATCTGGCGCGTGCCGCGCCG
>DZDI01000029.1 GCA_022730455.1 Phycisphaera mikurensis
AGGGATGCAAGGCGTCGGGCCGACGGCGACTCTGGTGAAGATGAGTCGTCGAGGCTCGAGAACGCCGCAGGTGGGGCGTTTGCGGCCAACCCTGCGGGGCGGGGCTAAGGGGCCGTGGTCTTTGTCGCCCGTCGTCATTGTATGTTCCCATACACAATCCTCCTCGCTTCGCGACCACAACCCCATAGCCCACCGTCAATCCTAATTTGTAGGCGTGACAGAGCACTAGCTAATCGGCCGGAGCTGGAACCGACGTGGTGCCAGGTGGTTTGGTCTCGGCAGTTTTGGTACCGGCTCGCTCCTTTTGAATTGCCTGATAGACTTCCTTGCGGTGAACGGGAACGGTATTGGGCGCACTGATGCCCAGCCGCACTTTATCACCACGGATGTCGACGATCGTGATCTGGATGTCATCACCAATCATGATGCTTTCATCACGCTGCCTAGAGAGAACCAGCATGGGCGCACTCCTTGCCCGGCCGATGGCCGGCTTGAATCCGATCTACCACGTGGGGTGACCCGAAATTATCGACCCATCTACCCACGTCTGAATATTATAGCCTTAATGACGGCATAAACCACCCTCTATTGAAGAATCATCAAGTTGCAATGCCCGATGATTGACTTCGTTCACCAGCATGGGTGAGTGAAATTGAGCCTGTAAACCCGTTGGCGTTTTGCACAATGGTATATAAACGCGGATATCCGCTGCACTCTGCGCCTGAAGTGCTTTAATGCGCCAGCGCGGCACACGCAGCGCATAGCCTGGAAAAAGCGAGGCGGCATCCACCAATGTAAGCGTCTCCCCCTGACCATTCGGCGGGGAAAGCTTTAAGATGACATGACCTTCTGCACGGGGTGTGGCCAGCATGGCTGTCGGCTGGCGGGAGGCCAAGAAGCCATTGAGAAAGACAACCCGATAGGAGCGGGTCTTCACCGCTGGTCTTTTTTCGATCACATCCATGATGCGATGCTCCACCGTCAGCACAAAACTCAAAACAAAGAACCCTGGATGATTGATTGCCCCGTCCGCCAAGTTCCAACGCTACGGCCGAGAACAACTCAAAACGTCCACCATTATGTTTCGTTGATATGCGGGGGTAGAGTCCAGTAAAAGATGCAAAATTCTGATTTTACGCAAAAATAAAAATAATGCTTCGAGGTCGTCGAACATCCCATATAGTGTGTTCAATGGGTTGTTTGCCCCATGATGGCGGTTATAAATACGCCTATGAAAAAACGCTCCATTATTGCCATTGCCCATAGAGGTGCATCGGCTTGGGTGCCCGAGAACACGGTGGCAGCCTTTGATGCGGCACTGGAGGTAAACTGCCGGGCTATTGAATTTGACGTGCGTTTGACGGCCGATGGGATACCGGTGGTCATTCATGATGAGACCTTAGACCGGACCACTAACGGTTCTGGGCGTGTGGCCCAAACCAACTGGCTGGATATTTTGCGTTTGGATGCGGGGTCCTGGAAGCGGCCACGGTTTGCCGGGACACGGGTGCCGACTTTGGCTGAAGCCCTGCAAGCCATCTGCCCGATGGCGCAGCCGGTAATGGAATTGAAAGTAGCTATCAACCCATCGATGATCATTGATCTGCTGCGGCGGGCGGGCGCGATATCGGATGCGGTGATTATGAGTTTTAATACGGCCATTCTGCAATCCATGCGCCGTGAGAACCGAAATATCACTCTTTTTCAACTCATTGAAAACTGGTCACCGAAAACCCTGCGGGAATGCAAGGATGCTGGATGTACCGGGGTAGTTATGAAATTTGACCAATGGGCGTTGGATCGGGCAGTCATGGCGAAAGATGTCTTGCCGCATGCATGGGCGTACGACGTAAATGATCCCGGCGCGGCGGCGGCCTGCGGAGCGATGGGTATTGACGGCGTTATAACGGATTATCCGGATTTGGTGCGTGCCCGGCCTGGCACGTAAGCAAGCGGACGACACCCGACGATAAATGGCGATGTGCCGGTGCCCGACGATTCCACCGGTTGGTCTTATACGCAGGCCGGCTTGCGATGGCAGGTCGATACCGGATCGAAACCCTTTGCGCACCGCTCACATTTTCTAATGACAGTCAGCACGCTGCGCGTATAATCGCGGCCCGGTACTGGCGGCGATTGTGGCTGAACCATGGTGGACGTGACAGGAATTCAGAATGGCGGCGGACGTGACAACCGATGCACAGCGCAGCTCCGTCGGCTACTGGGTCGGCTTGGTATTGTTGCTGCTGGGCGCGGCGTTTTTAGCCGGCGTGCTTCATCACCCCAGCCCGCATTACAGCCACGCCAGTGGTGTTATCTGGCGGTTACCGGTTGACGCAGCCTGGTCTGTCCTGCGCATGGTGGCCGCGTATATCCTTTCGTTGGCATTTGCATTGATCGTTGGGATATACGCGGCAGGCAGGCCTCGATCAGCACGTTTTATTATCCCCATATTGGATATACTTCAGTCGATACCGATTGTTACATTTTTTCCAGCAGCACTGGCGGTGGCCGTGGATTTAATGGGCGGCGGCAAGTTGGGAATGAATATAGCTGCGATACTTTTGGTATTTACCAGCATGGCGTGGAACATGGCATTTTCCGTTTACGAAAATATCCGGGCCATTCCGCGGGATATTCAGGAATGCGCCGAAGCGATGGGCATTCGAGGCACTCAGCGACTGCTGACCATATCCATCCCAAGCTGCGTGCCCGGTCTGCTGTACAACAGTATTGTGAGTTGGACCGCGGGCTGGTTCGCCTTGACGGCCTGCGAGATTTTAACGGTTGGAAACAAGAGCACGGCGCTTCCCGGCTTGGGAAGTTTTATTGCCAGCGCCAATAATTCTAAAAATCCTTTCGTCATGGGACTGCTGGGTGTCGGCGTACTTCTAACAGTGGTGGTGGGGATTGAGATATTTATCTGGCGGCCGTTGGGTGTGTGGGCGCAACGTTTTCGCTATGAAATGACGGTATCTACAATGTCACGGGATTCGGCCCTGTTGCGATGGTATCAGCAGGGGCGATTTCCGCGGTTCTTCTCCCGGGTATTGGTGGTATCGCTGCACCGGCTGGCCAATGTCATCTTCAACCGCATGCGTGGCTCGTCACTGCGAATGATCTTGCCCCGCCGCGAGGCGCCGGGCCATGCGGCAAGAGCGATGGCCGGCGCGGTGCGGGTCGTCGGCTGGGCCGTGGCCGCGGGGGTGTGCATCGGAGGGCTGTATTACGGGATCAGCACTCTCCAGGGGCATTATTCTCCTCTGGTGAAATATATTCCGTTGGCAATTGGTCTGTCTTTTATACGTATTGCCGTTGCTTATCTGCTGTCGCTGATGTGGACGGTACCACTCGTGCTGTGGGCCTATCGCAAGCCGCGAATTCTGCGGGGATTGTCATCGGTGGCGCAGGTCCTGGCGAGTTTGCCGGCGATATCGCTTACTTTTCTGGTGATTAATATTTTTGTGATACACCTGCGTCTGGGGCATTTCTGGGGTGTAGAAATTGCCGGCGAAATCCTTCTGATGAATGGCGTGCAATGGTATGTTCTTTTCAATATGCTGGGGGGACTGAGCCGTATACCCGGCGATTTGATTGAAGCCTGTGATGCGATGGGCCTTTCCAGATGGAAAAAGTTCCGCAATTTGCTGGCACCCGCCATTCTGCCATCACTGCTGACCGGGACGGTAACCGCTTTCGGCGGAGGTTGGAATACCCTGGTATTCAGTGAGGCGATTCAATACGCGGGTCGGCAATACAGCGTGATGGGGATCGGTTGGTTGCTGGATGTGGCATCAGGGTCGGCGTTGCCGGGGCACTACGCCCCCCCGCTGAGCAGCCATCAGCAAGGAGCATTGTTGCTGGTGGGGGCGGGCGCTCTGATGATATTTATTGTAATTTTCAATCGACTGGTGTGGCGCCGCCTGCAGGCATGGGCGTCGGACCGGTTTAGAATTGAATATTGATAACGGGTGTGCGGTACCGGTTGTGGATTGATTTATGCTGATGAAACTGGATAACGTCTCGAAGATATACCAAACGGACGGGCCGCCGGCTACCGTATTGGCGGACATTTCGCTGGACATAGATTCCAACGAATTTATATGTATCGTAGGGCCTTCGGGCTCGGGTAAATCCACAACGCTGCGTCTTATCAACGGCTTAATGCCACCAAGCACCGGTAAGGTTTATTTCAAAGATAAACCGATGACGGGCATCAATCTGCAGTGCGCCATGGTATTTCAGAATTTTGCACTCCTGCCATGGCTGACTGTCGCACAGAATATTACGCTGGGGCTCGAAGCGAGAAATATGCCGCGGACCGATGCCATGAAAAAGACGGCATTGTACATTGATAAAGTCGGCTTGGATGGATTCGAGGATGCCTATCCTCGTGAACTTTCCGGGGGTATGAAGCAGCGTGTGGGGTTGGCACGCGCACTGGCCATTGAGCCGGAGCTGCTTTTGATGGATGAGCCGTTCAGTGCTCTGGATCCGTTGACGAGTATCAACCTGCGTGAAGAATTGCTGGATATCTGGGCAGACGCCAATTTAGCCGTAAGCACGGTGGTCATGGTGACGCATAACATTGAAGAAGCGGTGGAATTGGCTGACCGTGTGGTGCTGGTGGCCGGCCGACCGGGACGAATTGTGGCAAATATCAATGTAGCCATTCCTCGTCCACGCAATAAGAATTCCGATGCGTTCACACGCTACGTGGATTCAATTTTTTCCTTAATGGCAGAATGCTGATATGCTATGGAATTGCAGGAGCGGTAAATGATGGATGAGCGCCATTCTTCTTCGGAACAGGGCCATGACGCGGGGTTATTTGTAACTCCCCTGCCGCCGACGGGCTTGAGTAAGGTGCTGGGGCTGCTGGAGATATTGGATGATCATGGCGGCCGCGAAGATATTTATAAATTAGCGCGCGAGCTGCGTGACAGTTTTGGTGAATTAATCGTGATTATCAAGGCGGCAGAAATTCTGGAATTTGTCGATACGCCGGGCGGTGATCTGGTCTTGTTGCCTCTGGGCAAGCAGATTATCGAGTTGCCGGTCAACGAGAAAAAGAAAATCATATCTCAGCAGGTCGCCAAGCTCTCGCTTATTGAGCACATGCTTAACTTTTTGCGTAATCGAGAGGATCATCAGGCCAAGCGCCCGGAGGTCATTGAAGAGTTGACTCGCACTTTACCAACCGAGCGTCCTAAACCTCAGTTTGATGCCCTGGTGAATTGGGGACGATACTCTGAATTGATGACCTACAGCCGCGATGAGGATGTGCTTCGTCTTTCCGAAAAATCACTTTAATTAAAACGTATAAAGCAGGTAACGAGGAGCCGCATTGGGATTAAAATGCCGAGGCCCTTTGAGTATCGCCTGCACACAGGCCGGGGCGATGACAATGACCTGATTATTAACTTCAGTAATAGTGGATTTTCCGCCATGATTCAGCCAGATATGAGGCATTACGGTGGATGAGATGAGCTGAACAATATTGGTTGCAAGCGGGACTTTTTTGAGGTTTTTGGGATCACCTGTCAGGTGTTCCAGATTTTTGCCACCGCGAATGATCCGCGGCAAATTGGCGATCAGGTTCGGCAGGTAATAGCTCCTGAAAATCAGATGCTGATCATCCTGCTTTTGAGTGGTGAGAGATATTACATTTTCGTCGGCGGTCACCACAAAGCGATGGTGGCGGGCATAGAGCTTTAATACTGCTGCCATATCCAGCCGCAAACTTTGCGCCGGCAGGTTAATGGAACGCTTCACGGTAACCTTGGTACCACAGGCTTTGATGGCGACCCAGTTGTTGACCATATTCTGGCCCGAAAGCTTACGTAATTGACGAAATACCTGCGGGAGGGTGAAATCCTTAATCATCAACCGGGGCATTTTCACCGTCACGAGCCTGGGGTCATTTAACACAAAAATAGCCCGACCCGTCTGCGCCGGACGAAATTTTGGATTTTTGGGGAACTTAAATTTATGATGAGTCTCAGCCTTGGATGGCCCCACGGTGGCAGCCGGCTTGGCACCAACCGACGCCACTACAACAAGCACCGGCAGGCCAGCGGCAGCAAAACGCCCCGCCTTCGCCAACCGCCTGAGCACTGCCGAACAGATTTGATTCACCGGCAAAATTCTGAACATCAGCTACCTGCCGCGCAAGCGATACCACCCACCACTTTTACTTCACCAGAAATTTTTACCGCCCGGTCGAACTGATCATTCGCTGGACATAAACCGGCGCGTTGACAACCAATTCCCGGTCAAAATACACGATCGACGCATGGCCACCGTTGGCCGTCCAGACATTGGGTTGGACGACAGACTCAATAAGCCTGACGAGTTGCTTGCCACGATCAGTCGATGTTTTCAAATTGGCGTTCTGCTGCCCACTTTGCTGAAAGATGCTGCCCCCACTGCCAATGTTGCCCAAGCCGCCTCCGCCCTGGCTGCTGACCTGCGAGGTACTGTTTTGTGTGGCGCTGGAAAGATTAAACTGTGGAGCATTGGTAAAATTGGGCACCGACATCACCAAATCACCCACCGGATAGACGCGGGTGACCAATCTCCGATTGGCGTCACTGCGGGTGGTGATCATGAGCACATTGTCGTGGGTATAAAAAATCAGGGGCGTTTGGGGGGATACCTGCTCTAATACCAGCGACAGGATTTTGCGGGCAGAAACATTCTGCAAGGCCAGGCTAACGGGGGTAAGTTTCGATATGCCCGCATTCTGCAGGGCATTCCAATTGACGAAGACATTGGCACCGGTAACGCTGCGGAGATACGTGACCGCATCCTTCAAGGGGAGATCATTCATGGTTGTTTGCGGCAGAATTTGATCCATCATAACGCGAGTGTTCACCGCCGCCCTCGCGTGGGAGATAAAAGCGAGGCAGGAAAAAGCCACAGCCGCCGCCATCAAACTTTTACAAATTCGCATAGCATGCACCTCCAAATAATTGACATATGTATTGTAATCATGTGGATTTGAGTAATCAAGCAGAAATTCCTTATTTTGTCTCAAGCGGCAGGGCGAGCGCGTACTTGACGACGCTGTCGAGGCCGGCATCGACTTGGTAAATCCGTCTCAAGTCGGAAATGCCGCGCTGGCGGAGCATTTGTGTGATTTTGCCAATAAAGGCTGTTCCGCTTAGACTACAGAGCTTGGGTAACTTAGGCCATTTTGAACGTTAGGAAGTATACCATGGCAAGACCGAAACGGAATCATAAAATCCGCTGGGCAAGCAAATCCGCTAACAAGGGTCGCAAACCCAGTCGCGGTAGGATTAAGGGATGGAGCGTTAAAAACTACGGTATTTATTGATCAACCTGCGGCCCCCAGCGAATAGCCCACATCGAAAAAGTAGCCGATGGCCGCAACCGCCCGCTGGCGTAGAAAGCGTGTCATAACGGGGAGGCCGTGCCACAGGCCATCCAAGTGTAATCCCTCCCCGATTGCCGACCAGCAACCGGGGAGGGGGTTGATTGTGCGCCTTTTTTGCCCCGACGAGTTCCGTGAGTGACTTTATTTAGCTTTCATCCACATGGCCATTTTGTGGCTCCAATACATGATTTTGGTAGGGACAAACACGTGATCTTTGGCGTAGGCGGTGCCGGTGACTTTGACCTTATCGCCGATGTAATCTGCCAGCGGCGTGGACGGGGTAGCCAATGTCCAAGCCTTGCCCTTGACGAGGACGCCGACAGGAATGCCTGATTGTGCACAAACCTTGCCGCAGGTCTTTCCGTGCGCGCGACTGGTGACACCCAGTTCGCTGTAGCACTTCATATCAAGCAAAATGCCCTCGACGGTAACCGTCTTGCCAATGACAGGGACGGCGCCGGTTAAAATTACAGCACCAGCAAGTAGGGTTTGATACTTATTCATGGGGATGCTCCTTACAAAATTGTTACAAAAACCAGTTACACCATATTGCAAGCGGCACACAATGCCAACTTGCGGGGCCTGCACTCGACCAACTTGGCCGGGGAAGGACGACTGCAAACCGTTTATCAGGCTCTTCTTTTGCCACATGACTATACGCAGGCAGTCAAACACTGGATGAGGGCTTCCATTGTTCATAGCACCTGAAGGGCAAGGTCGCAGGCTGCTTTGGCACCGCCAATCACTGCATTGCTCGAACGGTTATGCCTGTCGGCGCGGGCCCATCATTGGCGTCAGCATCCCGCCCGGATTACGAGTCGGCCTTTTCCAAGGCGCGAATTTTTTTCCGCAAGGCGATTTTTTGCACTGCTGAAAATCGGTCCAGTATCAAAATCCCCTCCAAATGATCAAATTCATGCTGCGCAATACGCGCCGGGAAATCGACCAACCGCTTTTCAACCCTTTGGCCAGCGATATCCATGCCCCGAATGGTAATTTCCTTTGCGCGGGTCACATCACCACGAATACTGGGAATCGACAAACAACCTTCTTCACTAACTTCCTCACCGAGCGGATCAGCAAGTACTGGATTGATCCAAACCGATGCCTCACTGCTTTTACCGGATTCCGACATGACAAACATCCGAAGCCCCAAACCCACCTGAGGGGCGGCCAAGCCAACGCCTTTGCTTTCTTCCATGAGGAGTTTCATTTTTTCTGCTACGGCGAGTAACCACGCGTCAACGGTACTAACCCCATGCGCCGGTCGGGAAAGTATTTCATCAGGCCAAATGACGACCTGAAGGGCATTGGGGTCCGGCAAAGCGGGCTTGGACGGCGCGGGCGGCACACGTGAGGAGTTCATTTTTTTTTTGCTACTTTGGCGAATTTTGGCCTGCATGCGATCCTTTAACACAAACCCATGTGTAATGATATCCGGTGAAACGCGTAGCGACAAAGACCACGGCCCCTTAGCCCCCGCCCCGCAGGGTTGGCCGCAAACGCCCCACCTGCGGCGTCGCATCGGCTCAATGGGTACACGGACCCGGTTTTCGCCGCTGGCTCCTTGCAGTTGGGGCGCTTGCGGCCAATCAATCCTAATTGGTAGGCGTGACAAAGCCCTAGTCTTATCGAGCCTCGACGACTCATTTTCACCAGAGTCGCTGTCGGCCCGACGCTTTGCATCCGGGGCATTTCTGGCGGATCGCAGCCCTGTTATTACTTGGAGAGACTCCCGGGATTTTTGCCTTTTTTGCCGCTTTTGGCTACATTGCTGGGCTGGAATTAGCGGAGTTGTATGTCAATTATTATCCAAAAATTTGGCGGTACGTCGGTCGCAACACCAGAGAAAATCCACGCGGCCGCCAGACGGATCATCGCCACCAAATTGCAGAGTCACCAAATGGTGGTGGTGGTCTCGGCGATGGGGCACACCACGGATGAGCTTCTGGACATGGCCAATCGCATCGCCCCCAATCCGCCGAAACGAGAACTGGATCAACTGCTGGCCACGGGAGAGCAGGTCACCATCGCCCTTTTGGCGATGGCTATCCATTCACAGGGGCACGAAGCCATCAGCTTTACCGGTCCGCAGATTGGTCTGATTACCGACGCCGTGCATTCGAAAGCCCGCATTCGGGAGATTGACAAGCAGCGCATTCTTACGGAGCTGACGGCCGGTAAGATTGTTATCGTCGCCGGCTTCCAGGGGATGACGGTGGACGGCCATATCACCACGCTGGGACGCGGAGGCAGTAATGCCAGTATGGTGGCCTTGGGCGCCGTGCTGGGCGCAGAGGCGTGTGAGAACTTCACAGATGTGGACGGCGTGTTCACTGCCGATCCGCGCATTGTTCCGGAAGCTCGCAAAATTGAGCAAATCAGTTATGACGAGATGATGGAGCTTTCCAGCGTAGGGGCGGGAGTACTGCAGACACGGGCTGTGGAATTTGCTAAAAAGTATAATGTGCGCATTCATGTCCGAAACAGCGCCGGTAATGCGCCGGGTACGTGGATTATTGCGGAGACCAAATCAATGGAAGACATTGTTGTTTCAGGCTGCGCCCTGAAAAAAGAGCTTACCCGCGTTACGCTTAAGGGCATACCGGATCGCCCTGGGGTTGTGGCCCGCCTTTTCACCGTGGTAGGCGAGCGGCACATTGTGGTGGACGATATTATTCAAAACGTCCTGGACGATAAGACTGCGAACATCAGTTTTACGGTTGAGCACGGAGATCTGGCGGACCTCAAACCGGCCGTCGACCAGGTGCTGGCCGAATTGGGCGGCCATGCAACCTACGAAAAGGACCTCGCGAAGGTTTCGGTCATTGGCGTTGGAATGAAACAGGCGACCGGCGTGGCGAGCACCATGTTCACAGCCCTGGCGGACAAAAATATTAATATCCAGAACATTTCGACCAGCGAGATTCGCATCTCCTGCACCGTTGCCAACACCGATGCGGCCGAGGCGCTCAGAGCCGTGCATCGCGCATTTAATCTTGACCGCAGTGCCGTAACGGTGTAGTGCCCGGCAAGCCGAGCTACGGTACACCTGTGCTGCCGATCCAAGGATAAAAGCCGATGAGTACCACAGCCGCCATTCCGTTGCCCACCATTCATCGTTCTCCCTTTCGCCGATCGTTGCGGCGCTTTTTCCGGTCACCGACCGCGATCGTCGGCCTGATCGGAACGCTTTTATTTGTGGCACTGTGTTTCGGCAGTCTGCCGTGGACTATTCCCATCTACAACAACCAGCATCTGCATGAGGTACTGCAGGCGCCAAGTTGGGCGCACTGGATGGGGACGGACAAACTGGGGCGGGATTTAATGTCGCGATTTCTGCTGGGAGGAACCATATCACTTACAATCGGACTAAGCGCCGCCGTTATTACGCTGACGATTGGGACAACCATCGGAGTTATCTCGGGTTACGCCGGTGGCCGCATTGACGCCCTCCTGATGCGGGCGGTGGACGTACTCTACGGGCTGCCCTATTTGCTGCTGGTCATTTTGCTGCGTGTAGCAGTGGTGGGTCGTGTGGCGGGCTGGCTTTCTGCCGTGGGACTACCGCGATCTGATGGCTTGGCGAATGTACTGGTTTTACTTGTCGGTATTGGGGCGGTGAGTTGGCTCAACATGGCGCGGGTGATTCGCGCGCAGGTGATGTCGCTTAAAAATCAGCCATTTGTCGATGCGGCGCGATCGCTGGGTTTAAGTCCATGGCGCATCGGTTTTAGACATATTCTCCCCAATATCACCGGTACCGTCGCGGTTTACGCCTCTTTAACCGTCCCAAGTGCCATTCTGGCCGAATCCACCTTGAGCTTTCTGGGGTTGGGGGTGCAACGGCCGCTGCCAACATGGGGCACTCTGGCATCGAGTGCCGTAGCGGATATTAATCCAATCAGTTCGCACTGGTGGATTATATTCTGGCCATGCTTTGGGCTGGCGACCAGCCTGATTTGCCTCAATTTATTCGGTAATGCCTTGCGCGACGCGTTTGCGGCCAATCAATCCTAATTTGTAGGCGTGACAGAGCACTAGTATTATGCTTCAGGGTGGATGCTTGGCGCTCGGCGCTGTGACCAGTTGATGTACCACGGCGACCGGCAGCAGGGTGCGTCGGATCGATCTGGAGATGTGATGGGTAACCGCTTTACGGTTAAAGATTTCATATTTCTATGCATTTTTATTGTGATCGCCGTTATGTTGGGCTTCACGCTTGGCAGTTTCAATTATTTGACGCACCAGGTTGCCGGACTGCGCAGCGACCTTCAAACCATGCAGGCTCAGCAAACCTCAGAACTTTATGCGTTGAAAACACTGCAACGCAGCGGCGTGCGTACCACGAACCATACTGGCATAAACGACAGCAGCAAGGTGGCCAGCGACATCCGCGAAACCCTGCCTGATGGAAGCCGATATGTGATGTTTCCCAATCCACCGCTGCCGCCTTATAACCCATACACTAAGCCGAATTTCGCTTATGGCGATTGGCTGGTTGAAAGCCTCAGCAGCGAGCCGAACCGCATCATGCCGTATGTGCCTCAATCGGAATCGGCTGCCAGCATTCAGGCGTCGGTGCTGGAAAGTCTGCTGGTGCGCAATCCGCTTACGCTGAAATATGATCCCTGGCTGGCCCGGAGTTATACGGTAAGTAAAGACGGCCTGAAGATCACGTTTGTCGTGCGGCGGCGGGCGCGATTCAGCAACGGCCAACCGGTCACCGCGCAGGATGTGGTGTTCAGCTACGACACGATGATGAACCCTGAAGTTAATTGTGCACCGATCCGATCGTATTACACTGATATTAAATCATGCCGGGCCCGGTCGGCATGGACAGTGGTGTTCACGTTTAAAAGGCCCTACTTTAAAGCCCTTGGAATAGCCGGCGGACTGGCCATCATTCCCAAGTCAGTGTACGGATTTCAGCACATGTCAGAATTTAATAAGCACGGCAAATTGCTGGTGGGCAGCGGACCTTACGTGCTCAAGCGATGGACGGCAGGCCAGGCTATTGTGCTTAGCCGCAATCCGCGATACTGGGGACCTAGGCCCATATTCGACCGGCTGGTTTACCGATTTATTACCAATCCGCAGGCGTCGCTCCAAAGCCTGCTTGCCGGGCAGATTGATGCCGATGGGCTGGAGCCATCCCAATGGTTGAAGTACCACAACAAGAAGTCCTTTTTGGCCAAGTTCACCACGTATAAATATTTGAGTGCGGCGTCAGGGTACAATTTTATCTGCTGGAACTTGCGTAAGCCTTGGTTCCAAGACCGCCGTACCCGGGTTGCCCTGGCGATGCTGGTCAATGAACCGGCCATGATCAAAACCTTCATGCATGGTCTGGCGGTGCAAAATACCGGTCCATTTAATCCGGTAAGCCCGCAGAATAACCCGCACGTCAAGCCCATCCCTTATGATCCGGCGATGGCACAGCAACTGCTGAAAAAGGCTGGATGGAAGCGCGATGCCGACGGCTTGCTTGAACGTGGCAAAACGCAATTTCGCTTTGGATTGACGATTCCGTCACAGTTTCCTCTCGGCAAACGTATCGCTGAATACATCAAGCAGCAGTTTGCGATGGCCGGCATCGACATGCAGATCAATCCGTTGGACTTCACCACATTGCTGCAGAAGATCAATCATCGGCACTTCGATGCGGTGATGCTGGGCTGGAGTGGATCGATTGAGAACGATCCATATCAAATCTGGTATTCGGGCAGCTACAAAAATGATGGCAGCAACGCGGGTGACTTTGATGACCCGCTGGCGGATCGATTAATTCTGGAGGGCCGCCGCACGCTGAACGTCCGTAAGCGGATGCACATCTGGCATCAGTTGCAGGCGGAGATATACCGCCAGCAGCCGTACTTATTTCTGTTTACCTCATACAGCCTCATTGCCATTAATAAGCGTATTAAGAACACGCAACCGTACCCTGTTACCGGCATATCTCCCGGTGACTGGTTTGTCCCGCTGGCTCTGCAGAAATATCGATGATGATAGGGAGATCGTGTCGCCCGACGCGGCTTTAGCATGCTTAGCTACATCATCCGACGCATACTGCTGATGTTCCCCACCCTCATCGGGATGACCTTTATTATTTTTGCGGTGATCCGTATGGCACCGGGGTTGACGACCGCCGGTGGAAGCTTTGCACCGGGCATGCTTGGAGCCCATCAGGCACAGTTGGCCCAGCAGCATTTCATGGAAAGACGACTTCACCTGGTCACCCGGAACGGCAAACCCATTCCGCTGGTGGTGCAGTATGTGCAGTGGATCAATCGCATTATTCATGGCGATCTGGGCACTTCCATCAAGTTTTCTGAGCCGGTGACTAAATTGGTCTTGCAGCGGCTGCCGGTCACGTTGGTCATCAATGTCATTTCACTGATCATCATTTACCTGGTAGCGGTGCCGGGCGGAGTACTGGCGGCCATTTACCGCGGGCGGTTTGTCGACCGTGCCTTCGGCATCAGTTCTCTGGTGCTTTATTCACTGCCGGTGATCTGGGTGGGATCCATGGCGATTGGTTTTTTGGCCAATCCGGCTTATCTCAACTGGTTTCCATCCGCCGGGCTTCACGCCACCAACACCAGCCACATGAGTTATTTCCAATATGTTTTTGATTACGCCTGGCATATTACGCTGCCGGTGATTTGCCTCAGTTATGGCGGCTTTGCCTATCTGGCCAAGCAGGTGCGCGGTTCATACCTGGAAAATATGTTTATGGATTTCACGCGCACCGCCAAGGCGAAGGGACTGCCGCCGTCGGCGGTTCTGCTGCGCCACGTCACGCAAAACAGCATGCTGCCGATGATCACCATTGTGGGCATGACGGTGCCGGGCTTGCTGGGTGGTTCTGTGATTGTTGAAAAAATATTTTCTATTCAGGGCATGGGGCGGCTGATGTACCAGGCTACCTACGCCCGCGATCTGCCGGTCATTCAATCCATGGCGCTCGTTTCGGCGGCCATCACGCTGGCCAGCTATCTGCTTGTTGATATCGCCTACCATGCGATCGATCCGCGGGTGAATTATGACTGAACTCTCCGCCCATCCGGCAATTGAAACGCCCTCGACCGCACCTCCGGCAAGCTACTGGACACTGGCCATCCGCAAGATGCTGCGGCCCTGGCTGGTGAAGATATTCGCAGCCTATATTGCAGCGGTGCTGCTAATCAGCCTGACGGTTCCATTGCTGGCTTCCGGCAAACCGTACGCCATTGACATTCACACTGGCAACGGATGGGTTACGCGCTATCCGCTGTTCGCTGATTTAACCACACGTGACTACCTGACTTTCATCGCCGGTGCGGTGATTATCGGGATCGTCGTGGCATGGCGGCTTACACGTGTGGTGGAGATGATGCGACGACGTTCTCTGCGACTGGGGATTGCGGGCGTGCTCATTGGTGCAGGTATTCTGGGCGGATCTGCCCTCGCGATACTGCATCACAACCGGTTTGACGGAACTGATTACCGGGCACTGATCAAGAGCGGAATGGCTAAGAACGCAATTTTCGCCCCGATTCCATGGGGCTACGCCGAAATGGAACCCCTATCTAAAAACGCCATCAATGAGCTTCCTTCCTGGCACCACTGGCTGGGAACCGATCGAAGTGGAAGGGATGTGCTGGCACGAATGCTATGGGCGTCGCGGGTGGCGATGGGCATTGGTTTTGTGAGCCAGGCCATCGCGTTATCGCTGGGTATCATCGTGGGAGCGATGATGGGTTATTTTGGCGGGATTTTTGATTTGCTGGGAATGCGCCTGGTGGAAATGGTAGAGGCCATCCCTACCTTCTTTTTAATATTGACCTTTATTGCCATCTTCGGCCGCAGCATCCTGATGATTATGGTCATCTTAGGTGTAACGGGCTGGACAGGGTACGCCCGCTTTTTGCGTGCGGAGTTTTTGCGCATTCGCCAACTGGATTATATTGTCGCAGCACGTGCCACCGGCATGCCGTTGTGGCGGATCATGTTCCGGCACATGCTACCCAATGGCCTCACGCCCGTGCTGGTATCGGCAAGTTTCGGCCTTGCGGGCGCCGTCACCATTGAAAGCAGTCTCAGCTATCTGGGTATCGGTGTGCGGCCACCCACCCCATCCTGGGGCGGGATGCTGAACGCCGCCGGTAATCCGGCGACCGTCTTTCACTGGTTTGAGGCGTTGCCGCCCGGGCTTGCCCTGTTTCTCATCGTGCTGGCGTTTAATATCGTCGGCGAGGCGCTGCGCGACGCCATTGATCCCAAGAGTCTCTCGTGAAAGGCGAAGATTCAATGCCCGAAACGCCCCTGCTGTCCGTGCAAAATCTCCAGATATCCTTTCGAGGTGAAGATGCCCTTGTGCCCGCCGTGGATGGAGTGAGTTTCTCAATTTACCCGCGACAGACGCTGGCCATCGTGGGCGAATCGGGCTGCGGCAAAAGTGTCACAGCCATGTCAATCCTGCGGTTGATACCCACTCCACCGGGAAAGATCATCGCTGGCGAGATTATTTTTAATGGTCAAGACCTGCTGAAACTACCTGAAAAAGCGATGCGAAGAGTTCGTGGCGGCCAAATCGCCATGATTTTTCAGGAGCCAATGACCAGCCTCAATCCGGTGATGACCATCGGTGATCAAATATTGGAGGCTATTTTTCTTCACCAACGTTTACCGGCGCGTCAGGCGGTTAAGCTGGCGGCGGAGAGCCTCCGGCAGGTTGGCATCGCCGATCCGGAACGGCGGCTGGGGGAATATCCACATCAAATTTCCGGCGGAATGAAGCAAAGGGTGATGATTGCCATGGCCCTGGCGTGCCATCCGCAGATCCTTATTGCCGATGAGCCGACCACCGCTCTGGATGTCACCATTCAGGCGCAGATATTGGAACTGCTTTCAACCCTTAAAACAAAGAATAATATGTCAGTCCTGCTGATCACCCACGACTTGGGCGTTGTCGCGGAAAATGCGGATGTGGTGGCAATTATGTACGCAGGCCGCATCGTTGAATTTGCCGATGTTTACGAACTATATGCCAATCCGCTGCATCCCTACACACGTGGGCTCCTGGCGTGCGTGCCACGTCTGAGCCAGACCAATCAGCGATTGACAACTATCCCTGGCATGGTGCCAAATGCGCGAAATTGGCCAACTGGCTGTCGATTTGAACCGCGCTGCACCGATTGCAAGGATGAGGCCCGTACACAATGTCTTTCGCATCTGCCAATTCTGCGGCAAATTAATGAGCGGCATTGGGTGGCGACATTTTCGGCGCCGGGATACGCCGACGCCAAATTTACCTTGCCGGGCCTGCCGGTGCGCCGCAATAAAACCCCAGCCACCGGGCGGATGGGAGCGACCGATTGACTGCTATTGAAAACCAGACCTCGAATGTGCAGCCCTCCATGGAGCCTATTTTGAACGTGGAGAACCTGAACGTATGGTTTCCCATCACCGGGGGGATATTGGGGCGGCCACGCGGCTGGGTGAAGGCGGTGAACGGCATATCGTTCAGCGTTCAGCCGGGCGAAGCCCTTGGCATTGTTGGAGAATCTGGATGCGGGAAAACAACTGCCGGCCGGGCCATTTTGCGGCTGTTGCCACGGGGATCGGCGCACATTTCGGGGCATGTATATTTTGAGGGTCAGGATTTATATGCGTTAAAATCGCGCGAATTGCGGGCCATTCGCCGGCATGCGCAGATTATTTTTCAGGATCCAATCGGCTCTCTTAATCCGCGGATGACGGTCGGTGCCATGATCACTGAACCGCTGCTGGTGCATAAAATCATCACACGCCAAAAGGTGCGCGCCCATGTGGCAGAATTGCTCAAACGGGTGGGGTTTGACGCCGATGCTGCCTACCGATACCCGCATGAATTTTCGGGCGGCCAACGACAACGTATCGGGATTGCGCGGGCGCTGGCAGTTAATCCACGACTGATTGTCTGCGATGAACCGGTGTCGGCGCTGGATGTATCGATCCAGGCACAGGTGTTGAATCTGCTTGCGGATCTGCGCCGCGAATTGGGGCTTTCCTATGTGTTTATTGCACACAATTTGGCGGTCGTGGAGCATTTTTCCGATCGCGTGGCAGTGATGTATCTGGGCAAAATAGTAGAATTGGGCCCTGCCCACAGCGTCGTGAGTCATCCAAGCCACCCTTACACGCAGGCATTGCTCTCCGCCGTGCCCCTGCCGATACCCGATCGCACCACCGGTCGCACCGTGCTTCAGGGCGAAGTGCCCAACCCCGCGAATCCGCCAAGCGGCTGCCCCTTCCATCCGCGATGTCCTCTGGCCACCGCCAAATGCCGGATAGAAATGCCGCCCATTGAGATCAAACGCGGTGATATCGCTCACACGGCCGCGTGCTGGAATGTGGAATAGGAGCCATCAAAACTCGGGTGCAAAATGGATTCGGCGTGTATAATCCGCTGTACTGTAAATGGGCGGTTGGGTAACGGGTTGGCAACATGGCAATTAAGCAAATTTTACCCCCCGGATATCTGATGGAACGGCAGGCTCGCATTCGGGCCGCGCTGCGTGATGAAGGCATTCCGGCCCTACTGCTGACGCAGTTTGCCGATGTCAGCTTTGCCACCGGTTTTGAAGGTGATGATTCCTGGGCGTTAGTGGCACCGGACCGAATTTATCTTATCAGCGATTTTAGATACATTGAGCAGATCGGCGTTGAATGCCCATGGGTAAAACTGGTCGTCAGGAAAAAATCGCTTGCCGATGAAGTCGGTGCCATCTCGAAACGGTGTAATTGGGACCGACTGGGTGTGCAAAGCGAGGCCCTGACGCTGCGGCAGAGACACTTGCTGGATCGCGCCATCAAAGCATCGAAAGTAAAACTTAAACTCACCTTTGATTTAATGTCAAAACTGAGAAATATCAAAGATTCCCATGAACTGGGTATTATCGAGGCGGCCATACAAATCGCACAGGATGGATTTCTAGCCATGCGAGGCCAATTGCGACCGGGCATGACTGAAAATGAAGTCGCCGGACTGCTGGGCTACGAGATGCGCCGCCGAGGTGCGTCCAATGCAGCCTTTGACAGCATCATCTGCGCAGGAGCCAGTGGATCACTGCCGCATTATCGCCCCAGCGATAAACCGATCAGCAAAGATATGGCGGTGCTATGCGATTGGGGAGCCATTTATAAAGGTTACCGTTCCGATCTGACCCGTATGGTGTTTCTGGGCAAAGTGCCCGGCAAGATTCGGCAGATATATCAGATTGTCCTTGAGGCCCAGCGGGCGGCCATTGCCACCATAGCCCCGGGGGTGGCGGCCTCGACTGTCGATAAGACAGCTCGCCAAATCATTTCACGGGCCGGTTACCGGAAACATTTTGGCCACAGCCTGGGACACGGCATCGGGCGGGATATACACGAGACGTTGTCGCTGTCACCAAAATCCACGACCATTCTGGCACCGGGCATGGTAGTCACCGTCGAACCGGGGATTTATATTCCGGGTGTTGGAGGCGTGCGGATAGAAGATGATGTACTGGTGACGCATGACGGCTGCCGGGTGCTTAGCACCCTGCCCCGTGACATGGATAGTGCACAGTTGATGTAAGAGCCGGGGCAGATTTGCCTCTAGCAGAGGAGTTTCATGGCTAAGGAAACGTTTACCGACAACAAGCGTGTCCGCGATTTGATCAAACTCATGGCGGATAATGGACTGACAGAAGTTGAACTGGTGGAAGATAAATCCTCCATTCGCTTAAAGCGCGATCCGGCACCGGTCGCACCCATGGCCGGAACAAGCCCTGGGGCATCGGCCGTTGCCGCCGTGGCACCCGCAGTGGCCCCATCATCGCCGCCGCCACCGGCCGCATCCGAAAAACCTGAAACCGCCGGCCCAAGTATTAAATCACCCATGGTGGGGACTTTTTACTCTGCATCCGGCCCTGACTCTCCCGCTTTTGTTAAAGTGGGGTCGCATGTGGATAAAGACACCGTGGTATGCATTATTGAGGCGATGAAGGTATTTAATGAAATCAAGGCGGAAACCACCGGCACCATCGCCAAAATTCTGGTGCAAAATGGACAAGGTGTTGAATTTAACCAACCTCTGTTTTTACTCAAGGCTGATTAAGCCGGCCGATGTCTTGGCAGAACGGACACCAGCCGAAAGCGGGCCGATGCCGCGAATTGAAAGGTGAGGATGTTTTCGAGAATACTAATTGCCAATCGAGGAGAGATCGCGCTGCGGATCATCCGTGCGTGCCGCGAATTGGGCGTGGAATCTATAGCTGTTTTTTCTGAAGCCGATCGTGACGCCAACTATCTTAAACTGGCTGATCAGGCGATTTGCATCGGGGGGGGGCCGGCCGCTGAAAGTTACCTCAACATTCCGCGTATCATCTCAGCAGCGGAAATTGCCGATGTACAGGCCATTCACCCCGGCTATGGATTTTTATCTGAAAACGCCCACTTTGCGGAAATCTGCCGGAGTTGCAAAATTGAATTCATCGGCCCCTCGGTGGAATCCATGAAAATGCTTGGCGCCAAACTGGCCTCAAAAGAATTGGCCAAAAAGTGCAAGGTACCGCTTACACCGGGCAGTGACGGACCGGTCACCACTGAAAAACAAGCCGTCGACGTGGCCCAGCGCATCGGCTACCCCGTCATCATCAAAGCATCAGCGGGCGGTGGCGGCCGCGGCATGCGGGTAGCGCACAACGACATCAGTTTGAAGAGTTCGCTCAAAGCGGCGCAATCGGAAGCTGAAGCGGCATTTAAAGATTCCACCGTCTTTATTGAAAAATATCACGAAGAACCCCGCCACGTCGAAGTGCAGATTCTCGGTGATAAGCACGGCCACGTGATACACCTTTTTGAACGCGACTGCTCCGTGCAACGGCGACATCAAAAACTGATTGAAGAATCACCCTGCCCCGTCATTAACGAGCAGACCCGCAAGGATCTATGCGAAGCCGCAGTGCGGCTGGCCAGGGAGGCAGGATATTATTCCGCCGCGACGGTGGAGTTTATTGTCGACAAACAGAATCGTTTTTATTTTCTTGAAGTCAATACCCGCATACAGGTAGAGCACCCCGTAACTGAGATGGTCACCGGCCAGGATTTAATACACTGGCAGCTCCGCATTGCATCCGGTGAAAAGCTATCCCTGGCGCAGGATGATATCCATCTCAATGGTGCCGCCATTGAATGCCGGATCAATGCCGAAGATCCCGATCGCAATTTCATACCCTGCCCCGGCACGTTGGACGAATTTGTCCCCCCGGGCGGTCCGGGTGTGCGCTTTGACTCTCATGCATATCAAAATTATCGGATAGGCCCGAATTATGATTCCATGATCGGCAAGTTGATTGTCCACCGCCCCACCCGCGCTGCGGCCATCAGCACCATGCGGCGGGCGCTGGATGAATTCCGCGCCGGGCCCGTAAAAACCACCATCAGCCTGCATCGTCAGATTATGCGCGACAAAGATTTTATCAACGCCCGCGTTGACACGGGATGGCTGGAACGGACGCGTACGCCTGCCAAATAGCGATAGCGCATTTTGATCGCTGATATCGCGCGGATTGCCGTGGACGGGCGGGTAACTTTGGAGGCATGCACATGACCTCGCGCCAGGAGTTAATGTTAGCCTTTGCAATTCTGGCCTCAGCCGGTACGACCCATGCATGGGCCGCGACGCCCCCGGCTCATACCATCACTCTTCGCGGGGTGATTAAATGCCCTGCAGGAATGCATATCAGAGAGATTGAGGCGGTTGACCGTAACCGCGCCGATGTGCTTAAAGTAAGCCGCAATCACAGGACGCCATGGGTATTTTATGGCCTGTTTCATAAATCGACAGGCAAATTTTCCATTCCGCACGTGCCTGCAGGCCACACGTATGATTTAATATTAATTACCCGCCACGGTCGATGGGAAGGCGTCAATATGCACTATGAGCGCCCCGTGCTGCCAGGGCCACCCGCCCAACCGGATGATATCCGGCAGATTGTCAATTTTATTGAAAAGATTCCCCGTTTCACTAATTACAACCGTCCGCTATGGATTGCCGCCAATCACAACTACGCCACGGTCGTGGTCGAGCAGTTACGAACGCAATCATTTGTGACGGGCCGCCGTGGGTCGATCATTTTCCGGGTGGCCGTGTGGTATTTCAGGCGGTATCACGCGGCGTGGACCAAGGTGAGCAATATGGGCAAGGTCATGACGCGATGGCGGGGGAAACCGCAGACCATTCCCAACCCCTGGCAATACCTGCCGCAGCTTGGCGGCATCCGTGTGCTTACCAGCGGCCGGTACCGAAACATCAACCTTCTTCTTCCGTCGGCCAGCCCGCACCATGGCCTCGATGGGCCTTTGCCACACTAAGAATTCACGCAGGTAAACATGGAATTTCTTGCCCGTCCAGTGCGTCACGCCAACCTGCGACGGCTGTGCAAGCAATTCTTTGAGTTCGGACGTTCGTTGGGGCCATATCTTGCGCGGACGGCCGGGACGCGTTTGGTCAATCAGACCATCAATATCGCGCAAGTGCTGATTACGCAGTTTATTTTTGGCAATCGCTATTGGGGGTTGGGGCACTGCAGATGAGTTCGGCTTGATGGAGGACGAGGGCGGTGGCGGATTCTTGTTTGTCGGGTGGGTAGCCATATTTTTTCAGGATGCGTTTGATGGTAACGCGGATGCTGGCGCGGGCGGATTCCCGGACGGTCCAATCAATGGTGACGTTTTTGCGAACGGATTGGACAAGTTCGCGGGCGATGGTTTTCAGTGTCGGTTCGCCGAGGACTTTTACAGCACTGTCGTTGACTTCCAAGGCGTCGTAGAAGGCGACTTCATCTTCGGTGAGGCCGAGATTCTGGCCGCGATTCTGCGCTTCGCGCAGTTGTTTGGCCAATTCAATGAGTTCGGAAATAACCTGTGCGGCTTCGATGGAGCGGTTCTGATAACGGCGGATGGATTCTTCGAGCATTGCCGCGAAGGAGCGGCCCTGCACCACGTTACGGGAAAGACGGGCTTTGATTTCGTCGTTGATGAGCTTCTGCAATAATTCCACTGCGAGATGGCGCTGGGGCAGCTCGCGGACTTCCTGGAGAAAATCATCGGAGAGGATAGAAATATCCGGGGATTTCAGCCCGGCGGCAGCAAAGATGTCGATAACCTGATCCGATATAACCGCCTGTGAGACAATCTGGCGGATGGCCAGATCAATGTCCTCATCGGTCTTTCCGCCGCCGTTTGTGCCGAGCGCCTTGGCCAGCCCGGCCCGCACAGCCTGAAAGAATCCGACCTCGTCGCGGATACACAGGGCCTTTTCATGAGGTATGGACAAGGCGAAGGCTTGGGACAATTCGGTTACGGCCTGAAGGTAATGCTTTTTGCCGTCTTTCAGTTGCAGGACATGTTCCATTGCGCGAGCGATACCGGCCATGCGTTTGGAGGGGGAGCCGCGGAGAATAGCGGGGTAATCAAAGCCGCGGAAGATGGCGGTAGTGATGTCATATTTTTGCAGCATGACGGCGACCGCTTCTTCCTGGTTGATGGTGGGTGTGCCTTTGCCGCCGCCCTCGGTGTATTGGGCCAATGCGTTTTTCAATTGGTCGGCCAGTCCGAGATAGTCCACAACCAGACCACCGGGCTTATTGCCAAAGACACGGTTGACGCGGGCGATGGCCTGCATGAGGCCGTGGCCGCGCATGGGTTTATCAAGGTACATCGTGTGCAGACAGGGGCAGTCAAATCCGGTAAGCCACATATCCCGCACGAGGATGATTTTCAGTGGATCGGGGGGTTTTGTGAACCGAACTGCCAATGCCTCGCGGCGCGGTTTATTGCGAATATGTTGTTGCCAATCCAGCGGGTCGGATGCGGAGCCGGTCATGACGATCTTGGCAACTCCCTGGGTGTCGTCGTCGTTGTGCCAATCCGGGCACAGGCGGATAAGGGCATTATATAAATCCACGCATATCCGGCGGCTCATGCAGACGATCATGGCTTTGCCATCCATGGCGGAAAGGCGCGATTCAAAGTGCTGGACGATATCCTCAGCCACCAGGGCGATGCGCTGAGGCGTGCCGACGAGGCGTTCGATGCGGGCCCAGCGGCTTTTTGCGGCACGGCGGGCAGAGTCCTCTTCGCCTTCGGTGACTTCTTCAAAGGCGGGGTCAATTTTGGGCTTTTCGGATTCAGCAAGTTTTATTTTAGCCAAGCGGGCTTCGTAGTAAATGCGCACGGTGGCACCATCTTCCACGGCGCGCTGGATATCGTACACATCAATATAGTCGCCAAATACGGCGGGCGTGGATCTATCCGAACCTTCAATGGGCGTGCCGGTGAAGCCGATGAAACTGGCGTTGGGGAGGGCGTCGCGCATGTGGCGGGCGAAGCCGTCGATAAAGTCATATTGGCTGCGGTGGGCTTCATCAGCAATGACGACGATATTCCGGCGGTCGGAAAGCAGCGGGAACGTATCGCCCTTATTCTGCGGTAGAAATTTCTGGATGGTGGTAAAGACCACGCCGCCGGAGGCGACTCTAAGGAGTTCCCGCAGATGGGTGCGATCTTGGGCCTGCGCGGGGGTCTGGCGAAGCAGATCACGGCAGCGGGAAAAGGTGCAGAAGAGCTGGTCGTCAAGATCGTTGCGATCCGTGAGAATTACCACGGTGGGGTTGGCCATGGCGGGTTGCTGGATGATTTTTCCGGCATAGAAGGCCATGGACAGGCTTTTGCCGCTGCCCTGGGTATGCCAGACCACGCCGATGCGTTTATCACCGGTGGGCGATACAGCGCGAAGGGTGCAATCGACGGCTTTGTTGACGGCATGGTACTGGTGGTATCCGGCGATTTTTTTTGAAATCTTGGTGCCTGCGTCTTCAAATACGGTAAAGTAGCGGAACAAATCCAGAACGCGGCGCGGTTCACAGATGCCGCGGGTTAATACGTCCATTTGGGGAATGGAGTCAGGTGCCAAATCGGTACCGTCGATGGTGCGCCAGGGCATGAAGCGTTCCCAGTCCGCGGTAAGGGTACCGGCACGGGCCTGGAGGCCATCGGAGATAATCAGCAACTCATTAAACGCAAAGAGGCTGGGAATATCTTGCTGATAGGTTTGCAGCTGGTTGAAGGCGTTTTTGATGGTGGCGTTGGCGTCGGCGGGATTTTTAAGTTCCACCACAACCAGCGGCAGGCCATTGATAAAGAGAACCACGTCGGCGCGGCGGTTGCGTGAGCCTTCGATGACGGTGAATTGATTGACGGCGAGAAATTCGTTGTTTTCGGGGTTGCCCCAATCTATCAGCCGGGCATTGTCATGCTGGATGGGGCCATCTTTTTTTCGGTATTCGACGGGGACACCTTCCAAGAGCCACTGGTGGTTGCGGCGATTGTTTTCCAGCAGGCTGGGGGTTTCAGTGATTTGCAGTTTACGCAGGGCCTCTTCAAGGGCGGCGGGCGGAAGATGAGGATTCAGGCGGCCTAAGGCTTTGCGAAGGCGACGTACCAGCAGCACTTCGGCGTAATCAGAGCGTTCGGGGCTGTTGCCGTCATGGGCGAGGTCCGGGCCGAAGGCGGTTTGCCAGCCGAGGCCGCGCAGGACATAGAAGAGGGCGACTTCGGTTTGCGCTTCATCGAGGAAGGCGGTATGGGAGGGGTTTTGGCGGGTTCCAGCCATACGCACACGTTACCGTGGATTGGCATTGTTGGCCAGTGGGCGGGGAGGTTTGGGGCGCGGGTGTCCTCACCCGCATTAAATTTAGTTTTGTTCATTCTACGGGCGGGTGAGGACACCCGCGCTCCCAGGGCGGACGGGGACGTCCGCGGTCCCGGGGCTACCTTGCTGTGTTATGCTCAGTTTCCACTGCTCAATGCAAACAACGTTATCGCGACGACCAGCAGAAGCATGAATCCTTGTTGTTGCTTCGTTATGGCTGCTTCTGAAAGCTTGCGTTTTAATCCGTCGATGGCTGCAGACGGTTCGTTTGGATCAAAGGTTATCCACGTCGCGGACGCTAGCATCCCCAGTCGATTTAGTGGAACATTTGAGGCGATTAAGGGTATCACAAGTTTGCCAGCTTTCTTTGCATAACCTATCTCCTGGTTTACCGATTCGCCACGGGCAACGACCTTGTCGGTGATTACCGCAACTACACAATCCGCGCTGTCGATCCAATTCTGGATAGTTTTCCATACCTCTTCCCCCGGGCTTTTGTTCTGCCCCCAAAAACAGGGTTCGGCGTGCGGCCGTATCGCCTCAGCGATCTTTCGCACCACAGTGGTATCGTCGACGCTGTAACTAATGAATACTTTCATGTTTTGGCCTCCAATTGCAGGGTTCGATCACATCTTTTCAAAACGGAATATCGCTATCGGCCTCTACTACTTTTTGCGGCGGGGATCGCCGATTAAACCGCATTTTTTTCCGGGCGCCTCTGTTAATTTAACTTGCAA
>DZDI01000149.1 GCA_022730455.1 Phycisphaera mikurensis
AAACTATCAGCAATCACTTCGCCGGAAAACCAACGCCCTCTCTTCTTCCGTCAGGGCCGTGAACGGGTACCAGTTACCTTTCGGGGCCTTATTCACCGCCGCCGCCACCTCACGCAGCATCGCTTCCGTAATCTCTCGCATCCGATCCACCTACGCTTCCGGCTTGAGCACAGATACGCTATCCATAGCTATTCTCCTTGAGCCTTTCCTTGGCACGGTTAAAATATCCTCAACCTCGCGGTCGACAGCCTCTGATCTTAACTCAATACCCCCGCCCGGAAAAATTGCCACGCCCTGTTCAACCCACGATGGCACCCAGCCTACGCGCCGGGGTTGGCTGCGGGTAGGATGATTGGGGGACTGTCGGGCTTATTGGCTCGAAAATGTGTGCTATTCTGGAGTGAATGGTAGGAATGACTTCAAACGAGATCAGGCAGGCTTTCATTGATTTTTTTGTTAAGTGCCACGGACATGTCTTTGTTCCGTCAAGCCCTGTGGTACCGCACGATGACCCCACATTGCTTTTCGCCAATGCCGGGATGAACCAGTTCAAACCCTATTTTCTCGGGCTGGCGAAACCTGAACATACCCGCGTAGCCAATTCTCAAAAATGTATTCGCGCCGGTGGTAAGCATAACGATCTGGACGACGTGGGCAGATCGCGCCGCCACCACACCTTTTTTGAAATGCTTGGCAACTGGAGCTTCGGTGACTATTTCAAGGCCGGTGCCATTGAGATGGCGTGGGAATTGCTGACAGAACGATGGAAACTGGATCCCCAACGCCTGCACGTGACGGTATACGCGGGCGACCCCGCTGACGGGGTCCCGCCTGATGATGAAGCTGCGGATTTATGGCGAAAAATCGCCGGTTTGCCTGATGAGCATATCCACCGGTTTGTGAATGACAATTTCTGGGAGATGGGCGAAACCGGGCCATGCGGGCCGTGCACCGAAATTTTTATTGATCGCACCCCTGATGCCGATGGCGGTTCGGAAGTAAATGGCTCCGACCCGCGCGTCATGGAAATATGGAATTTGGTTTTTATTCAATACAACCGCGCCGCCGATCGAAAACTCTCCCCGCTGCCCGCCCAACATGTTGATACCGGTATGGGGCTCGAACGTATCTGCCAGGTGTTGCAAGGCAAAGAGGATAACTATTCAACCGACTTATTTGCACCCATCTTCAGTGTCATCAGCGAGATGTCAGGTACTACCTACGGCGGACAATTTCCCGACATGCCGACCATCGCAGCCCAACCAGCAGTCAGCGACGTTGAGCTATCACGCGATATCGCCTACCGTGTCATTGCGGATCATGTTCGGTGCCTTACTTTTGCACTTACGGATGGAGCCATCGCCAGCAATGAAGGGCGTGGATACGTGCTGCGTCGCATTCTGCGCCGGGCGGTGCGTTTTGGCCGCCAATATTTGGGATTTAAGCAAACCTTTATGCACGAACTCAGTGGTGTGGTGATTAAATCCATGGGCGACGCATTTCCAGAATTGAAAGCCAATCCGTCGGCGGTCGCCGAGCAGATTCGAAGTGAAGAAGAGAGTTTCAGCCGCACGCTGGATCGCGGACTGGAGCTTTTTGCCATCGCCGCTCAGGAAGTCGAGAGTGCCTCTTCCGCCCGCCGAACCATCTCAGCCGAACATGCATTCAAGCTGCATGATACTTACGGGTTTCCCATCGATTTGACAGAGATCATCGCCAGAGAGCAGAATTTGTCCGTCGATATTGTGGGTTACGACCGCCTGATGGAGGAAGCAAGGGAAAAAGCGCGCCGCGGTGGCAAATCAACCGAGCAGCATCTGTCGCAGCTTCCGCCCGACGCGATTAAGCAGCTTGAAACCCTCAGGGTACATCACTCTGATGATCGATATAAATACAGCGCCAAACCGCTGCGCGCAACCATCGCCGCCATTTGGGATGGAAAGCACTGGCAGCAGCAAGCCATCAGCGGTGAAAACAACCAAATCGCCGTCGTCACGGATAAGACCAATTTTTACAGCCAGATGGGTGGTCAGGTGGGCGACACGGGCGTTATTAAAAGCGACGACGATGGCGTATTTGAAGTGCGTGAAACGCATATGGTTAAAGGATGGGTGCTGCATATTGGTTTTTTAAGATCCGGCCGATTGTGCGTGGGGCACAACAGCACATTACAACTCGATGAACTGCGGGCCGACATTCAGCGTAATCATACCGCTACGCACCTCACCAATTGGGCGTTGCGGGAGGTGCTCGGCGACCACGTCGAGCAGAAGGGTTCGCTGGTGGATGCAGAAAAATTCCGCTTTGACTTTCTTCAACCGCAACCCTTATCTACCGACATTCTGGATCGCGTTCAAAACCGGGTACGAGATCAGGTGCAACGCAATCTGACCGTCCACACCGATGAAGTTGAACTAGAACAGGGACGTAAAATATTTGGCCTGCGAGCGGTGTTTGGGGAAAAATATCCGCCCAAGGTACGAGTGGTGAGCATCGGTGCGGAAATTCCAGCTATGCTGGCAGCACCCGACGACCAAACTTGGCACAATTACTCCATTGAATTCTGTGGCGGCACGCATGTGACCGGCACTCGCGACATTCAAGATGTCGTCATCTTCGCCGAAGAATCGGTAAGCAAAGGCATTCGTCGTGTGGCAGGCGCAACGGGCAACACCGCCCATGCGGCATGGTTGCAGGCCGAGGCCATAGAGCGGCTGATTAAAGAAAGCCTGTCCGCATCTGTCGAGCAGATCGATTCTCTACTTTCTGCGCTGCAACAATCATTAAAAGAAGCCGTCCTGCCCATTACAGTGCGGCGCCGCGCCAATGAGGCCATCTCGCGGCTACTGGATATCAAGAAATCGGAAGACAGAAAATCCGCTGCCAAAGGCCGATCGCTCGGCCAGGAACGAATTCAGACTATCGTGAGCCAGGCATTGCAGATCGGTCCATGCATGCTCATCGTCAGCCATCTGGGCGACGGCGACGCCCAGACGCTGCGTGAGGCGGTTGAGCAGCTTCGGAAAGCTGTGGATCGTGACTCAGTGGCTATTTTGCTTGCCGCCAAAAGCCAGGACGTGGACAAGAATGGTGAATTACAGGAGCCAAAAATCAACTTCCTGGCGATGGTGTCGGATGACTTAACCGATAAACTGCGCGCCGGTGAATGGGTAAAGCATGTCGCCAAGGTAGCCGACGGCGCTGGCGGTGGACGGCCGCAAATGGCCATGGCTGGCGGCAAAAAAGTCGCAGCCGCCCATGAGGCGCTGGAGCAGGGGCGTGAATTTGCCACAAAGTCAATGCGTTGACTGTGCCCGCAACACGAACTGTGGCTGATGATCATAACCCCGGCGAACGCCAAACACTGCATCGAGCAAGTCATCAGCAAGTGCAATATCGGGTGTACCTGCGGCAGCCACAGCCCCGTCTTTCAACGCCACCACATAATCCGCCGCGCGAAGTGCGAGATGCAAGTCGTGGGTGATCCATATCACACACCTCCCCTGCTGTTTGACGGCTCGCGCCAGTTCCAATAATTCCAGTTGATGCTGGATATCCAATGCCGAAGTCGGCTCATCAAGTACCATAATTGGCGTATCCTGTGCCAGCATGCGTGCAATAGCCGCCCGCTGCTGTTCACCCACTGATAATTCATTAAATGGCCGCGATGCAAGGTGCACCACGCCCGCAAGCTCCATGGCATCCTGCACCAGCCTGCCCACGGAATAAGGCCCTTTAGACGAACTATTCAGCCGGTCCGGTGACGGCGCCATGCCAATAAATTCCCGTACAGAATAGTCGAAGGGACACACTATTCGCTGCGGGGTCAGTGCCACCAGCCGTGCACGTTTATCAGCGGAAAGACCAGCCAGAGATTGGCCTTGGATTTGAATGTCTCCTGACTGCGGCACCAGCATGCCAATCAGCAGACCGGCCAGTGTGGATTTGCCGCTACCATTAGGCCCGATGATGCAATGAACACAACCGCTGAAAAATTCCATATTTATATTTTGCACCACGGGCGCTGCACCATAGGCAAAACGGACATTCACGAACCGCACGGCGGGAAATTCAGAAGTGCGTGGGACTGATGTCATTTAGCGCCATCCTGTTCCAGAACGCATCATGTACAGAAAGAGCGGGCCGCCAATGATCGCGGTCATCACGCCAACGGGTATGGGGTGATTAAGAATTATGCCGGATGTGCGCGTGACTAAATCGGCTAAAATTAATAAACTGGCTCCAAATATGGGGGCGATGACCAGCAGGCGGCGGTGGCTCGGACCAACCAGTCGCCGCGCCATATGTGGACAAATCAGCCCGACAAATCCAATGGGGCCGGCAATCGCGACTGACGCCGCAGTGAGCACGCTGGATAATATAAAATTAACTAGGCGAATCCGTCGCATGGATACCCCCAATGATGCCGCCTCAATATCCGAGAGCGACGCGATATCCAACTGCCGCGCATACCTCAGACCGATGGTCCATGATACGGCGAGCACACCCCCGCTGCCGATGATAAGCCAGCGCGGGGTGATCTCGCTGATATAACCAAAGAGATAAAAATAGACACGATTTTGATCATAGTCGGGTAAAAAACTGTTGACGAACAGCATGCACGCGCTGGCGATGGTGCTGATAACAACACCTGCGAGGATGAGCCGCACCGGATCCATAAAACCTGATCCACTGCGGCGGCCCAGCCAGAAACAGACCATCATCGCCAGGGCCGCACCGACAAATGCAGGCAACGTATGCCCGAATGTCAGCAGCTCTTCGCCCCAATGGGGCAACTTTGCCATTTGTGAAAAAATCGAAAGAAGAAATATCCAGATCACTACACCCAGCGATGCCCCGCCGGACAGCCCAAGCACATATGGATCCGCCAGAGGATTGCGCAGCAGATTCTGCAGATATACCCCGGAGAGGCTCAGCGACGCCCCTACCACCGCCGCGGCGGCAATCCGCGACATGCGCAATCCAAATGTTGCGCCATGAGGGATCGCCAACCGTATCGACAGTCCATGGTCAAGGGTCGGTCCGGTACACAGGCTTAAAAAAGCTACCCCCATACAACTTGCCAGCGCGATCAGTAGCCACCCTTTCATTCAAGCCGTCGCTTTCGCGTAAGCGGCGGATCGGTATGGGCAGCCTTCACGGGAGCGTGAATCAGCACACGAATACGCCGGATTTTTTGTACCACACTGAGGGTAAGTAAATCAGCGTCGGGCCAGCGTATACGGCATAGTCGGTGACCGTACCGCCGCACCAACCAGCGATAGGCATGATGAAAAATGGGTTCCGGGTGCCAGACGAGAATTTTTTGTGCTTTTAAGCGCAGCAACTCGGCATGCGTAATCTTGGGAAATCCGTCGCCTAAAAGACGCCCCACGTTTTTTCCACCCGCCAACCGAAGCTCATCGTCCATGAAATTTCCAGCCCCGACGATCCGCAGCGGGTTATTCGAAAGGCAATACACAACCGAAACGATCGGCATACCCGCCAGTTGATGCCTCATCGATTTGAGCTCCCGCTGCAGGTGAATGACCGCCTGCTGCGCCCGATCTTTGCAGCCCGCGGCCGCGCCCAATCGAAGGGTTGTTGTTTCCAAATCAGCCATCGAGTTAAGTTTAATGTCGATGATCCGGCAATTAAGGCGATGGCACAGACTGCTGATATCAGACGGAATCAGCAATGGAGCAATCTGTAAGATCAAACTACTGGGATGCAGATCGATCATCAATTCCGTATTAAGTCTCAGGTAATTCCCGATGACGGGCAGATTTTTCCACCGCCCAGTCAGCAGCGGCTCATCATACGTTGACACGGCGGCGAGTTCGCTGCCAGCCCCAAGTTGCAACAGTATCTGGGTGGCAGCCGGAACGGTGCTGACGACCCGCGGTGCCCAATGCGTGGCCTTGGCTTTGGATGTCGCACGATGTGGTTTGGAGTGACACCCCGACAAAACCAAGAATGTGGCGGCGGTAAGAAGGATTAAGCCAGGAGTCCGTCCAAGTAATAGCAGGGCTGCGATGTGCCGGAAACGCCCCGGATGCAAGGCGTC
>DZDI01000150.1 GCA_022730455.1 Phycisphaera mikurensis
ACCGGGTACGTGTACCCATTGAGCTGATGCGACACCCCGTCGGCGGCGTTCTCGGGCTCATCTTCACCAGAGTCGCCGTCGGCCCGACGCCTTGCATCCGGAGCGTTTCCGGCACATCGCAGCCTTGCTATTACTTGGACAGGCTCCTGCAGTACGCGGGCCACAAATGAATTCCGGTTCGGCTGACCGTTAAAATGCTCCAATTTCCCGCAGCAAAAGGTGGAAATGGGCTTGACGACCATTCCCACCAGCGGTTCAAGCGTCCTTGCCGCAACTCACGGGGCAATATCAGCGGTGGCCCCAGCGGCCATGAAACCCATGGTGGCCGCCGTGAAACCGATTGAAGCGTTGGCCATGATTCCACCGATGACCATGCCAATCGCGCCGGTCGAAGCGTCCGTAATTGGGATGGAACGCAGGCCGGAATATCGGCCTGATCCAAGGCCGGAACAGTGGATGAAACACGGGCCTAAACGCCGGGCGATAGAGGGGAATCGGGGGTGGGCAATAGATTGGAGTTACATATGCCGGGGCGGGATAAGCCGGCCTAGGGGTATAGACCGGTTGAGGGTATGTCGGCGCATAGACAGGCGCTGGCGCGTAAACTGGCGCGGGCTGATAGTAAATGGGTCGCGGGCAATACACCGGGGCGGTTACCATCACGGGCACGCCAAAATTGAATCCAAATGCGATACGTACGCCCGCGTGAGCGGTTGAGCCAATGACCAAGGCTGCGGCCGCCGCCGCTCCGGCAAGGAACATTTTGTACCCGGTGGTTTTGGCCGTGATAAGAGACAAGAAGGCGTTCATAAAGACCTCCAGAAAAGTGTTTCGGGGCGGTTAGCCCCGTGTTGAAGCTCGCCAGCCTGAAAGGGCCGATCTGCGATGCTTCCAAGGAACCAAACGATCCATATTGAAAATAGTTTCAGAAAATATACTATCTTTTGTTAATGTATATTATTTAATTGAAAGTTATGTGTTTTTAACTGGAATTGGCCAAAATTTGGCCAAATAATGGGCACACAGCCACAGTTTATTCGCTTTTAGGTAATTTGCTTGGATAGACTCCTGGGGCCGGCCGATGGCACCATGGTACGGGCGTGGATCCACAAACGTCGTTATGCCGATTGGATGCACCCACGCTCGCGGGCTCTTTACGCGCCGGGCTGAACCGTGCCAACTGCAAACTGCGATTCATCTGACGGATGGCGGAAAAGCGCCAAAAATGTCTGAAGACAGTGGCTCCGCATCCCAAATGCACATCGCATCAGGTTGCAAATTGCGCTGTCGATGTGGCCATCATGACGCGATCTTTACCTTGGCCTTTGGCTTTGTACAAGGCGGCGTCTGCCTGCGCCAGCAAAGTCTCCAGTGATGCCGCGCTGCCATGGATCATCATGACTCCGATGCTTAAAGTGGATGGGCGACCGATTTGCGGGTCATGCTGCGAACTGTGGGTAAAACTGCGACGCAGCCGCTCGGCGATTCGGGCCGCGCCGGCTTCATCCACACCTTTGAGAAAAATGGTGAATTCATCTCCCCCTCGACGGCCGAGGCAATCGGTGGATCGAAGAGAATTTTGAGCTGAGGCCGCAAACATTCGTAACAATGCGTCGCCGGCCTCATGGCCAAACTGATCGTTAACCTGTTTAAATTCATCGATGTCGATGGTTAAAAGCGCATCGCAAAGCATGCCACGGCCCCGTTCGCCCGTTGCTGGAACGGATGACATCGGGCGACTATTAAATTTTTGATTTGGTGCAAGTTGTCGGCGGACAGCGGCTTCAAATGCGTTTCGGTTCATTACGCCGGTAAGTCCGTCCGTGCTGGCCGCCTGTATGAGGGCATTTTGCAGTCGTTCGGCGGCGAGCATCAGAAACCCCATATTCCATGCCGTCATCAGTGCCAGGGTAAGGGCAAGAGTGCAGCCGACGATGGGTGATGGCAATCCCGAAAGATGGTGCAGAGGATGAACCCACATCATAATTGTGCGTGCGATATTTCCGGCAATGAAGAGGCCAAAAAGCGCCATTATAAATCGCGTAACCTGCAAGCCTCGCACTTTGCAAATGGCAGCGAGTTCAAAGATCATCATTATCGCAATAAGGCTGAGCAGTGATGAGATAAGGGTCATGCGGTGAGTCATGGTGTCGCTGATCGGCGAGGCAATCTCCAGGAGGCCCACGAGAGCGGGAAACAGCAGCCACCACCATGCGCCAATGGTTGGACGTTCATTAAACGCCCGCAGGCCCAGCCAGTTTAAGAATAAGCCAGCAACAATGGCCGTCTGTGAAATAGAAATGGTTACAAAATAAGGTGCGTAGCCCCGGAGGCTGACCAGAGCCAGGCCAATCGCGGCCAAAAAATTTCCAAATCCCCAGAATGCCAGCCAATAATCGCGGCGGCGGAGCATCCATGCATAGAGGTGGGTTCCTGCAAGCAGCAGTGCGATTCCGCTCATGATGCAGATGATGGTTCGCACTTCAAAAAATAAAAGACTCGGATTGCTCGCTGTCATAAATAAACGGGTAGCTTTGCCTAACTTCCATACCACGGCGCTGCACTTCGCTGCGCGCCATACTTATCGGCTATTGTACCAATATGCATAACCGCATAGTTTAAGAAAACGCAAGTACGCCGCAACCTCCATACCAATCGTCATATTTCAGGTGGAATGAATCGCGCCTGCCGCCGCTTATTCATTTTTCTGATTGCCTTTGGTATCCACAAGTTTTGCCTCCACAGCGCGCAACCGCCGGGCAATTTCCGGCAGTTGAAACATCTGCAGGTAAACGCGTTTGGCCAGTTTGAAATCCATCGCCGGCGTGCCACCGATATCCCGTCCCGCTTCAATATCGGAGGTGATGCCAGACTGGGCCGCCGCACGCACGTGATCGCCGATGCGCAGGTGCCCCGCGACCCCCACCTGCCCGGCGAGAACGACATAATTGCCGGTGGCTGAACTTCCGGCCATCCCGACTTGACTGACCAGCAGGTTGTGGTGGCCGATTTGGCAGTTATGACCGACGACCACGTTATTGCCGATTTTGGTTCCTTCCCCAATCAGCGTTGACTCCATGGCAGCGCGTTCGATGACGGTATTGGCGCCCACCTCGACATCATCACATAAAACTACATTACCGGCCTGCGGTATTTTATGGTGTACGCCCTCGTGAGTGGCAAAACCGTAGCCATCACATCCAATCACCGCACCCGATTGAATAATGACACGTTTGCCGAGGCGGCTGAAATCGTATAGCACCGCATTAGGGTAGAGAATGCAATCAGATTCCATTTGCGCCCCGGCCATAATCTGTACGCCGGAATACAGGACGCAGCGGTCGCCGATTTTGCAATTTTCACCGATGGTGACAAACGGTGCGATATAGCAATTGTTGCCAATTTGGGCTGATGGTGCGATGTCGCACAGGGGGGAGATAAGTGGCTTGGGGTGCGTGCGCAAGCCGTGAATCAGGACCATGATCTGCCGGAAACCAAAGTACGGATCCGCGGTTTTGATAAGCGTGAGCGGAGAACTGGCGGGCCGGTAAATGGACTGGTGATTCAGCGTAGCGCCTACCACCACGCAACCTGCCCGCGTGGTGCTTAGCTGCCCGAGGTATTTAATATTTGAGACAAAACTGATGTCTTTCGGACCGGCGGATTCAAGTCCGCAGCAGCGTTCAATTAACCGGCTGCTATCTCCAACAACCGTGCCTCCAATATGGTCGGAGAGATCTTTGACGGAGAAGGCGGGGGAAGTTGGGTGTGCGGATGGTGATGGGAAAGACGAAATTTCGGGCATCTGAACTCCTCTTAGACGCCGTTATACCACTGAATGCCAATCTCGCCGACATTGCTTGACGGCAATGATTCGTGCCGGAATGCACCGGACACGCGCGCCGAGAGTATAGTAGATACGGGACGATATCTCCCGCCCTGCCATCCGGGCCTGCGCGACTGGTGCAAAACTCAACCGAAGGCAACCTGATCGCTATTTTGGCGATGGACTGAATCATTGAATTTTGTCAGGGTGATGGCATTACCGGTTTCATTGAATACCACGCTGCTCATGAAAGCCCGCATAAGAAGCAGGCCTCGGCCGGAGGTCTGTTCTATATTCTGTTCAGTGGTGGGGTCCGGGACCGCGGCGGGATTGAAGCCGTTGCCCTCATCGGCTATGACGACATCACAGCGGCGGGGCGTCACACGGTACTTAATGTGAATTTGCTTGGATGAATCTGATCGATTGCCGTGCCGGACGGCATTGTTGATGGCTTCGTCGACGGCGAGTTTCAGGGCAAATAAGTCGCGGTCGGTGAAGGAATGCTTATGACATTGGGACAAGATGGCCTCTTCGACATCGCGTGCCCTGCGGATATCAGACTCGATAGCGCAGGAACACCAAAGTTTGGGGTTGGTGTTAGCGGCGGTGCGTTTAGTGGCCGGATGGCGGTGGGATTCAACTTGTTTCATACCACGGTGTCCCCAAAACAGGCCTGTGCAAGCACGCCAACCCAAAAATCCGTGGCAATCTCGGCGGGCATCCGTACCCTTCCTGCTGGTTCTCCGCCTCACACGAAAGCATGGGGCGGCTATATCTCGGTTTCGGTGGCATCAGCGCCCGACCGAGAACAGTTTTACTGCGAAGGTTTTTCCAGCGACTCCTTCGCCTCTTTCATTGTCGGAAAGATACGGAAGAGTTTATTAAGTTTTGTGATGAGAAAAACCTCGTATATCTGCGGATCGATGGAACAGAGTCGGAGTTGGCCGTCACGTTCCCGCACCTTGTAATTGACAGTGATCAGGGTTCCCAGTGCCGAGGAGGATAGATGATCGACTCCCGCAAAGGATATGATAATTTTGGGTTTAAGCTGGGATTCAACATAAGACGTAAGATGCTGACCCATTTCCGCAATCTCGTTTTCTTCAAGGAGCTTACGGACCGTAAACTCGACGATTGTTAACTCTCCATCGCGGGTAAGCTTAATCGGCGAGGTTTGGTTATCCTTCAGCATGGCGGCAAAGCCCTTTGAAAACAAGGCGTAACGGAGTACCGATCTAGTGCCTAATTGGCGGAGACACTCCAGTATTCGCTATTGCAATCATAAACTGAAAAGCGGCAGAGTCAATGGCCTGAAAGGGACCTGTGACATTTTCTGCCAAAAGGTGGCAGGGTGGTTTAACGCTGACATGTTTGATGTGCACACCTTCCTTAATTGAACCGTATCCGGGCGTCAGGGCCCCATCTTACCCCGATAGCGACTGATAGCTTGGCGGATTTGCTGTTCGACTCTTTGGGGTGAGCGAATCCACTGCCAGGTCGCGTTGGGCATTCTTTCAGCTTCGAAGGTGAACTCCATCGTGCCGGCGTGGAGCAACTTTTGCGGAATGGACTGCCCAAGGCTGATGTCGGTAATGCGTCCCAAAACCGTTTGAGAAATCTGCGGCTGTAAAAGTCCCTGAATGGTAATGAGACGGCAATTGGTCAGGATGTAATGGTGGCCGATCCATTCCATAACGCCATAAAGCAGGCCGCAGAAGACTAAAATACCGGTAATCGTGGCCATGGTGGGTAGGCTGATGATTCGGTCTACCGTTTGCGATGTTTCAGAAAGCAACGCTAGGGCGATCACCACCGCGATAAACGTGGAACTGGTAACAAAAATGTACCACACCGATGGGCGGACCATCAGGATGACAATTTCGTTTTCATGGAGCATATTGCGCGGACTGAGCGCTTGCGCGACCCCGGTCGTCGGGGATGCCGATTCGGAAAACATCGATCCTAGACCATCGGTAGCGGGGGAGGTTACGGCGCGTTCTGGCTCGCATGGCATGTGCTCAGGAGTCTGTCCAAATAGTAGCAGGGCTGCGATGTGCCGGAAACGCCCCGCCTGAGGCGTTTCCGGCACTCGACGCCCCATCTTCACCATCGTCGCCGTTTCTTGATGCCCGCCAAAATCCATGCCGTCCCAGCCCTGTTATTACCTGGACAAACTCCTAGTGCTATGTCACGCCTACCAATTAGGATTGATTGGCCGCAAGCGCCCCAACTGC
>DZDI01000324.1 GCA_022730455.1 Phycisphaera mikurensis
TCATGACCCCAAAGGCCCGCCACGGAAAAGCATACCTAGCGGCATTTCGCCGCATTTCCCAAAAGGTCGTTGATTTCGTTGTTATGGATGGTAATAATCTGGTCTGCATCATCGAACTCGATGATGCAACCCACAGCGCTGCCCGCGACAAGCAGCGCGACGCAATGACCGGCACAGCAGGCATAAGGACTGTCCGGTTTCAATCCCGCAATAAGCCCACAGTGGACGTAATAAGGCGAGTCATACTAGATACTAACGCAAGCGAGCGCTGCCGTAATGAATGATAAGCGTTGGGAACTTGTATTCATTACATGGCTTATTGCCGGAATTGTTTTATACATATTTGTAGAGTACCGGATTAACCCCCAGGCCAGCCACTCGGCTCCCGCTCAGATCGCCGTAAACTTCCCGCCCAACGGTTCTGCGCACTGGTACACCGGGCAGGCCGGGCAAAGTGCTCTCCAGGCTCCACTAACAGTTATTGCACCGCAGAACGGCCCGCCCTATTACGCAATACGCCTGGACGAATGGGAATCCAATACGCCTGTGGTTATCCTATTTCTTACTCGCGGGACTACAGCGACAATTCGCGTCCCACTTGGACGCTACCGATTCGTTGTGGCAAGCGGTAAGGTATGGCTTGGTGACTCATTTATGTTTGGATCAAAAGAACCTATCGAACAAGCGATCAAGCCACTCGACTTTTACCAAGAAGGCGGCGGTTCAATACTAGGCCGCAGCATAAACCTGAACGGGACACCATTCGGAAACCTGCCTATGAAACCGTATAAACCCGCCTGAACGCACACCTCACTGGTAGCGCGCAAAAAAACCGCCGTGAGGCGGTTTTCGTTGCATACACAATTAACGCATCACTAGGTCTAGTTGAGCGCGAAACGCATTGTAGCCATCTAATGTATCAAAGTGCTGCCTGTATTCCGCAATTGATGTTCGTGCCACAACATAATGCTGTGGCATTGCATTGGGCACCTTTTTAGTCCCATGCCGATAGTCGATAATCGCCCTACCCGCCACAACTGCGGCTTGCCCATCCCACTGCTCGGCTCCGAAAATCCTTGATTCTCCGAACGGAATTGGTGGTTGCGTATCTGCGCTTGTCATAAATCAATCCTTCCATTGCGTTAAATATTTTCTAGTAAAAAAACCGCCGTGAGGCGGTTCATGTCACCGTGCCAGGGAAGCCCCCAGCAAAGCCCGGCCTTGCGTCGTCGCGTTATTGACCATCGCCAGAACGAGCGGCCAGCCAACGGTCGCACGCACGGCAAAAAAGATCAGTAGTCCGCCAACGATGATTTTCATGAGTCGCCACATGAGCAAGGCCAGCTCTG
>DZDI01000030.1 GCA_022730455.1 Phycisphaera mikurensis
AGGCGGCGGCGGGTGGAATATGCGGCAGGGATGATAATTAACAGTCGATTGAAAATGCAGAACATCGCGTGGGATTCGGGCTTTTTAACCTTGAGCCACATGGTGCGGGTTTTTCATCAAATTAAAGGACTTACGCCGGGCGCCTATCGCCGTACCTTCGGGCGAATGTTACGATAATCCCCTCCAAGAGCCGGTGGCGAGACCGAAAGGAAGTTTATGGTGGCCGAAAAGCGCGTGGTCGTGGTGTTGGGGATGCATCACAGCGGCACCAGCGTCATTGCACGATCATTGATGGTTTTTAATGTTTATCTCGGTGACGATCTGATGCCGAGTCAGCCGGATCATCCCACCGGATTCTGGGAGGATAACCAGATCACCGCCACCAATGATCGTATTCTGGTGGCACACGGTTTTTCCTGGCGGAAACCGGGATTTGATTGTGCGCGCCTAAAAAAACATTCCACCTATCAGCAAACCATCAGGCACATAGCCCAGCATGTGCACCGTCGCTTTGCACATGCCCCTTTATGGGGATTTAAAGATCCCCGGACCTGCCGGCTGATACCACTGTGGAAAGATGTGTTTCGATTACTGAAGGTTCAAGCCAGCTACATTATTGTCGTGCGTCATCCCCGCAGTGTGGCAGAATCATTGCGGGCAAAATATCGAATGAGTCTGCGCTTGGGCTATCAATTATGGCTGGAACACATGGCCGCGGCCGTGACCGAAACCCGGCAACACCGCCGCGTCTTTGTGAGCTATGACCGCATGCTCAATGATCCGAAGCGAGAGTTGCGTCGCGAGGCGGAGGCATTGCAATTGGATACATCCCAACTCAAGACAGAGCCGGCACGGTCTTTTATTCAGTCATTTTTAGATACACAGTTGCGCCACAGGTTGTACGGATACGACGATGTTCTGCCATCCGCCACGGACACCGGCGTTCACATGCGAGCTTATGCCTTGCTGGACGCCATGGCGGCCGATGAGATATCGGCCACGGCCTTCCACCGTGCGTGGAAGAAACTCTGTGGGTGAAGCATCCCAAGCGAAAACGGGATAAAGGGCCAATGGCTTGGGTCATTGTTGACACATTTTCACCGGCCGTTGGAGGAATCGCCATCTGCAAACGCGCCGGGGCAAGCCCGGCGGCCGGGAGTCTGTACCGGTGGACGTATCCACGCGACATAACAAAATTATGAATGCCTTATCCGGAACTGAGGTGTGAAAAGTGGTAGCCCCTCAGGCTGGTTCCAACTGAAGTCGTGCCTGTTCGTCGGCGTGATAGCTGGATCGCACCAGCGCGCCCGATTCCACCACACCGAAACCCATCTCCAATCCCACTTGTTTAAAATGAGCAAACTGCTCGGGTGTAATCCATCGATCAATAGGCAGGTGATCGCGGGTGGGCTGCAGATACTGCCCCAGCGTCAGAATATTCACATGGGCTTTGTGAAGCTCCTGCATGGTTTCAATCAGCTCATCATTCGTTTCGCCAATACCAAGCATCATGCCGGTCTTGGTGACGAAACCAGCCGCCTTAGCTCTTACCAATAATTCCACCGAGCGTGGAAATTTGGCTTGTGGCCGCACACGATGATATTGGCTCGGCACAGTTTCCACGTTGTGGTTCAGAATGTCGGGCTTAGCATCCAGTACCGTTTGCAAAGCCTTCCAGTCCCCACAGAAGTCGGGTATCAAAACCTCGATCGTCGTTTGCGGGGTAGCGCGGCGTATGGCGCGAATGGTTCTGGCCCACACACCAGCCCCGCCGTCGGGCAGCTCATCGCGGTTGACAGACGTCAGGACAATGTGACGCAATTGCATGATGGCAGCGGCGTCGGCCACACGGCGGGGTTCGTCCAGATCCAACACAGGCGGCCGTCCCGTTTTGATGTGGCAGAAGCCGCAGCTACGGGTGCAGACATCACCAAGAATCATGATGGTGGCGGTTCCCCGTCCCCAGCATTCGCCCATGTTGGGGCACTTGGCCGACTCACAGACGGTATGGAGCTTATGCTTGTCAATCAGGGCGCGAAGTTGACTGTAGCCCGGCCCGGCGGGCAATTTCACTTTAAGCCACGACGGTTTGCGCCCCGGCGCCATGTAATCGGGTTTTTGCGACTCTTCCAGCACCGGCAGGGTGTGGGATGTTTTAATAACCATATGCGATCCGATCATCCGGGCCGAAATCCTCGTCCGGTCATTAAGGTCTGCTTATGCCACGCCTGCCAAGCCGGTTTCAATCGGCGCACTGACGTATTGGCGCGGATCAGTGATGTGGCCGGTGAGGGCACTGGCTGCGACCGTCAGCGGGCTGGCCAGAAACACCGATGCCTGCGATGAGCCCATCCGACCGGGAAAATTACGGTTGGTGGTGCTGATGCAGACTTCCGTCTTCTGCAGACGGCCGAACGTATCGGGCGGACCGCCCAGACAAGCGCTGCAGCCGCTGGGCCCCACCTTGCAACCGGCCTGAATCAATATATCTTCAATACTTTTTTCCGCCGCAGCCCTGGGCTTGCCCAGGATGTTCAACTGCTTCATGTCCCGGTGCACTTCTGTTGATCCGGGGACGATGTACGTGGGCACTTTCACCTGCTGACCATTGAGAATTGAGGCAGCGAATATCATGTCCGTTATCTTGCCGCCCGTGCAACTTCCTACGTAAGCCTGGTCAATTTTTACATCGCGGCAATTATAAGCCGTGTCCTTATTGTCCGGCGAGTGCGGTTTGGCCACCAAGGGTTCCATCGTGGATAAATCCCACTCCTGCTGATAGCAAAATGCGGCGTCAGGGTCATCACGGAAGACGTCATAATCGTGGGTGCGGCTCCGGGCCCGCACATACCGCAGCGTCTTGTCATCCACATCGCAGACGCCATTTTTGCCTCCAGCCTCGATGGCCATGTTGGTAAGCGTCATGCGGTCTTCCAGTGTCAGCGAACTGATTCCCTCGCCGGCAAAGTACATGGTCTTGTACGTGGCACCCGAAACGGAGATATCACCAATGACCGCCAATATTAAATCTTTAGCGGTCAAATAAGGCGGAATCTGACCATGAAATATGAATTTCATCGTCGGTGGCACCTTAAGCCACGTCTTTCCCGTGCCCAAAGTAAAGGCCGCATCGGTATTACCCACACCCGTGGCAAACTGGCCAAAGGCCCCGGCTGTGCACGTGTGGCTGTCGGTACCCAAAAGGATTTCACCAGGACGCACATGCCCCTCTTCCGGCAGAGCTTTATGGCATACGCCCTTGTAACTGGTGCGTGTGGGGTCGATATAAGGATTGGGCATACCCGGCTCATTTTTTACAAATTCCGGATCGTAATAATAAATCAATCCCTGTTCACGAACGAAATCCCGCAAAATCTGCACATTGCGGTGGCATTTGTCGTCGGCGGTGAAAATATAGTGGTCGGGAATAATCACCACTCGGTTTTTGTCCCATACCTTGGCCTGGGGGCCAAATTTTTCCTTGAATATGCCGATCGTCCCCGGCCCGCAGATGTCGTGGGTCATCAGGACATCCACATTCACCCACACATTTTCACCCGGCGTAACGGAAGTGCGCCCCGCATGTTTAGCCATTATTTTTTCGGTGATTGTCATCCCAGCCATAGGTCAAAAAACTCCTGTCTATCCACCGACCGCTGCCAGCGACGGCTGTACCGATTATAGAGTTTAATGGGCATTGAGCCAATGATTCCATTGGGGCACCGATTTGCCTTGCCCGCCGTCTGCCAATAGGGCCAGTCGGAGGCGGTACAAGTAGCGGTCCAAGGGGCGGGCCAAGTAATAGCATGACTGCGACGGCATGATTTTCGGCCGTCATCAAGAAGCGGTGATGATCGCGTATCTGGCGCAGATGATACGCTGATGAAGCCGCGCCACCGAGGCCGGATGAAGCGCGCAGCAAAAATTGCGTTTAAAATTGACGGCAACCTGCGCTGGCTGTAGCCTTACGGGTTCGCAGAGGCGCGGGCGTTCGCCTTTGGAGAGATGTCCGAGTGGCTTAAGGAGCACGATTGGAAGTCGTGTGTGGGGGCAACTCCACCGTGGGTTCGAATCCCACTCTCTCCGTTATCTTCCGTGGCCGGTGTCGCAACCATGCGATTTTCGGCCATTTTCATTTCCGGGGCGTGCCCGGAAGCTCCCTTTTGTGGCGGTATTTGTGGCGTTTTGTGGCGTGGGACCACTCCGCCGGGGAGTTTTCGTCATAGCGCGCACCGTAACATCGTTTCGTGTTGGTCGAGTCCAGGGGTATCAACGCGGCAAGGTCTGGTATCTCTGTTATTTTGAACAAGGGCAGCGCAAACGCCCGCGTGTCGGTTCAGACCGCGAGGCCGCACGAATGCTGGCCGCTCAGACCAACGCCCAGATCACCGTCGGTGCTCCGGGCGTGTTGAGCTTTGAACCCGTTGCCATAGCTGAACTGCGCCAGCGCTGGCTGAATCATCACGAACAGGTGCTGCGGTCTTCGGTTTCCAGTATCCGCCGGTACCGTGCCGCCACCGATCACTTGTTGGAGTTTGTACGGTCGGTAACACCGGTGCGTTTGGTCTCCGGCTTCACGCCGCAACACGCCGAATCCTTTGTCGCCTACTTACGACAACTTGAAAAAGCTCCCAATGGCCATGCCAATGCCCGTAAACGAGGTTTGCGCGATAAGGGAATCAAATTCATTCTCCAAGTCTGCCGATCCATGTTCACCTATGCCCGTTCCCGCCGACATCTTTCCCCTTATGCCGAAAATCCCTTCAGCGTCATTGGCATCGACCGTATGCCCATTGAGAACGCCAAGCCGATCACCATTCTGACGCCGGATCAAGAGGTGGCGTTTCTCAAAGGTTGTGATCCGTGGGAATTTCCCATCTTTCTGACCCTGATGCTGACCGGATTACGCCCCGGAGAATTGACGCATTTGCTGTTGCCCGATGATCTGGATATTTCAGAAGGTCTCTTGCGAATCCGCAACAAGCCGGAACTGGGCTGGCAGGTCAAGACCCGTAACCAACGCGATATACCCTTGATTCCCGAACTCGTGGAGGTGCTCCGCATCAGCATAGGCCAAAGGACGGCCGGGCCGGTGTTTCTGCGTAAGAAGTATCAGCCGGATTCTCCGGCATCACTGGCTGGCAAGACCGGCAAAGAATTGCAGCAGATTCTGGAGGAACGCATTGCCCGGATACCATCATCCGAACAACCATCCAATGGCTCTATCTCCCGCCAACAGCGGCTTCAATTCGCCGCCGGTATATGGCGCGATGCCGGGGGCGCCGATGCAGACCGTATCCGAACAACGTTTATTCACTTGACCGCCAGAATCGGTCTGCCGGAGGCCACGGCACCAAAACTATTGCGACATACCTTTGCCACCTGCCTGCAGGATGCCAACGTAGACCCACTGATCCGCAACCAGTTGATGGGCCATCGGCCCGCCGACGGTTCCAAACCCGGTGGCGGACTGGGTATGACGGCCGTTTATACCCATAGCAGACCCGAAACTATCCGGCAGCAATTGGGCATGGCCACGGCGAAGCGGGGCATCGTCAGTGTCGCGCGTGAATGGATTCAATCCCGAACCGCCGCCTTACAATCCCAGAATGCCCAAACGTGTGGATAATGCCTCGACCACGGGTTTCATCTGGGATTGCAACGCCGCCTCATAATGCTGCCGTATTTGATTCAAGTGCGCGTAATGCACAATGGCTTCCCGGCCCTGAGTATGGCCCAGCAGGTATTTGATGTAACGTTCCGGCATACCGGAATTCTGCATACAGGTGGCAAACAGGTGCCGGAAGTCTTTGAGCGTAGCGGTGTCGGGCCAGCCCAGTTGGCTCCGAATACGCTGGAATTCCCGGCTGATGGCATCATAATCCAATCCCCCGGCTTCCCGCAGAATAGTTTGGCGAATCTCTTCCCGTCCAACGGCTTCACTGATGCCCATCGTGCGACGTTCATATTCCGCGACGAGTTTTGCCAATGATGCCCCCAGCAAAGGGCTATCGGCTTTACCCGCATATCGTCGCCGAAGCAGCAGGCCAACGGCGACATGTTCACTAATTCCATGAATACCCATGGTTTTTTCAATTACCGGTACCAGTGGCAGCCATTTGTCACGTTTACCCTTGGTGGTGTATTCCAGCTTCTCCAGACATACCACCTTCAACCAGCCATCTTCAATATGCTCGTGAAACAACATGCACGGTTCACCGGCCCGGAGACCATAGCAGATCAATAAGGCAAACATCGGCAACTGATACAGGTCACAAGCCCTCAGAAAGTCTGCCGCCATGCCAACCGTTATATCCGGCTCGCCCAATAACCCGGCTCCCGAGCCACCGCTACGTTCATCCCGATTCTTATGGAAGGTATTACTGCATTCCGGCGGAAGCAGATTACCCCGATGCACATCACTGGCCCAGGCGTACATTGCCCGCACTGTATCCATCACATACCCCCGGCTCTTCATTCGCCGTAAGGCCGTATGGGCATGGCCATTAGGTGAGATCATTGTTTCATGTAAATATCCGGCCAGGCGAAGGGCAAATTCCCGCCCCACGCGTGAAGGACATGGAAAGTGGCTCTGAATATCATCACAGAATGCCAGATAGTGCCGCAATGCGGCACCCAAGCGCCGTACCGTCGATACCCGGATATACCCGGCATCGGCCCGCCGCCGCAGATCGACAAGATAAGCCTCTACCAGTTCGGCATGACTGATATGACGGTGCGCCAAGCCGGATGATCCGTGCCGGGCCAGGCGTTCTTCAATCTGCCGGGCGCGGGTTAATGCTGCCACCAGATCGCCATTAACCCGATCAGAAAGATTCTTGCGCGCTTGCGGGTCCCAGCATTGCAGGATGTAATGATCGCCCCGGCGATACATACGCACGCGCCGGGGAACGGTAACGCCCAAGGGGAAATCCACAATCCGCACCAGCCGATGCCGCTGGCCGTAGCGTTGAGACCACGCGGAAGCAGATACCCCGCTTCTTCTGAGAAAGCCGACCGGCATATCGTCCACGAGTTTGACCGTCGGTGGAACCGTAGCAACGCCGACTGTGGCTCCGGCAATAGCGTCTGTTACATCATCGGTAAATTCCACACCACCGCCTGAAGAGGATTTGTTCGCTTCAATGTCCATGGTCGTAACACTCCAAACCGAGCCACGCAAACCGGGCGAAGGCATTGCCGCCCTTTGCGTGAAAGGGGCGAAGGCTCGCACCCAAACAAACCACGAACATATTATGCGTATGTCATTGATAAAGTCAATGTAGTTATTAAAGACAACCTCCGTTGCGACGGATTGTCGCCTTAAAGGGACACATCTTATGTACCGCTTGCCCGCCGCCCGATGAACATGTAGACTTTGGCTCTTATGGCGAAGCGAAACAAACCAGTAAAGGCTGCCAAGAACGTCGGCAAACCGCTGACCGTCCAGAGAACCTATCGGTTCAATACCGAACTCTTTGAATCCTTTGAAGAGGATTGTGCCCGGCATCTGGCCAATCCCAAGCTGGTACTGGAGGCTTTGATTCTCCATTGGCTGGAAGGCGACGCCAAGGCCCGCAGCGCCATCGCCATGCGTCACCGCCAGCGGTTTGGATTGTCATCCTCGGACGAGTAATTCCCCCACCGACATCAGCCCCCAACATTTCCGAGACGCCGCGCCGCGGCAACGTTCCACTGGCATCATCAATCGTGTAACTACCGTGCTTTGCCCTCGGCCTGCGCCGGGCAACCGTCGCTCCCGCGCTACGTTCTACTCCGCTCCGTCACGCCGGATTGCTCCGGCTCCAGCCGGTGCAAAGCACTGGCCGAAAGACACTATCAGACCGCCCGCCTTGCCTTCCCGCCCCTGACGTGGAAGGCCAAGGCGGGCTATGTTGTGGACACAACCGAATGGACGAGTGGGAGGGTTTTGAAAGCTCCCGCCACTGGCATTGGTGAGATGCCAACAACCGACCGGCGCGATGTTTCGAGGCTGTTCCGAATCACCGGCGGAGCTTCCCCGGTAGCCCTGTCGCCCACGGTACATGGCGGAGTAACTGCCAAGTTGCCGAGGGGCGCTTCACCCTGGTTGACTTGGTTCGGTGGCTGGTTTTGCCGCGCCCCGTGACACCGCCAAGTTGGCGTTCCGCACCGTTGCCCGTCCTCCTGTGTCGGCAGATGGCCACGCCACCAATAACGATACTTGCTCTCTCTCCCGCGCTGGCTTTTAGCGCTGCGCATCGCGCCCATCGCTGGCTTCCGGTGCTACCGACTGGCCGTGCCAACAGTCTGCCAGGCAGGCCCCATTCTTTCCCGGAGCAGGCCGACTGATCAATCGCCAGATTCTCCCGGAATGTTCGCACGCAGGGCGCTCCGTGAAACCCTAATACTCTTTCCCGCCCGGTTCCCAACACCGTCATCTTCCGTGTCGAACCAGGCCGGAGCACCGCCCGCCGCCAACCCAACCGACTCTGCTATTACCCCCAACCGCCGGACGGCAAACTACCAGTGCGTAGCCCGGCCAACGGCTTGAGCCGAAGGTTCATCGCACTGCCAACGCACCTGTTTTTCGCGCTACATCGGTGCGCTCCGAGTACCTGCCAAAATGACAAATGGCCTCCCGAATGGCGCATCCGGTGCAGCGCAGATTACCGCTTCCGGCACCACACATAAGCTCGGCCATGACGGGTTCACACCTTGGCCGGAGCTTCGCATCAACGCCAGAAGCTCCCATCCCAGAGCGCCGTACCCGCCACCAACTTTCGCGTTGCCATGCTCGCTTGCTCGATTGATCGGCAAGGTCTCCAAACCATCCCCAAGCGTTGATTTAAGCGATTGAAAAGTGGAAGGCAGGATAAAGGAGTTGGCATCCCGATTTTTGTATCTTCTTGTTTTACCGTTACCTAGGTGGCATCCCGTCATTTCTTCGGGATGCCATTGGCTGCCGGGCTTTTTGGCAGAACCCAGTGGAACCCAGCCAAACCCATCAGGTTCTTTGTATGTGGTGGCGCAACACACACTTACGAAATTCTGGGTTCTGATTCTTTTAACTTGCCTTCCAACTTTATGCCAAATTTCATAATCGAAACGCACCGAGCGCATATCATGTGCGTCATCATTAAAGTTATCGAAGTTGACGATGTGTAACGGCTGCCGAGCATCAAGCTCTGGTAACTTGCGAGCGGGCCGTTGGGCAATCCAGTGGGCCGGACGTGACGTTCCATCTGAGGTTATCCCGTAGAGCTGAGGGCGGTGCGGAATGGGATCGCATGTGGTGGCGAGAGCGTTCAAGCCGACATGGCCATGGGAGTTCGGGAACACCGGAAACAAGGCGCACCGGGCGGTGCAAGCCGATGGAAAGAGGTCGGCACAGAAAAGTATTCGGAGCAATGGCTGGAGCAAGACTGCGAGCCTTGCCGGGGCGATCAAGCGGTGTAACTGGCGACGTGCGAACTGTGAAGAGGCCTGTATTCCGCCCGGTTCGGCGATGGCAGTGATACGCCAACATGACCGCTGGGGCATAAGGACTTCCTCTCTCGTTGGCATCGTGAACACGGCCCCGGTGGGATATTTCCGGGCGGCCTGAACGGGGCGGCTGCTCCGTCAATTCGAGCGTCGGTAGCACCGTTGTGGTCGCGCGCGGTTGACAGAGTTACTTCACCCAATTCAGGTTCATAACGGAGGTTCCGGTGGCGACGGCGATAACTTTTCCGCTGGAAAGTTTGACCGCGATCGGCGTTGTGGCAAACCATTCGTGTGTGGTGTCCAACGTGCCATGGATAGCGGTGTTGGCGTGGAATAGTCCCGGCGGAGCCGGGGTTGGCGGACCGGAGGGCACGCGGATAAAGGCGATGCGTGTTGCGCTACCAGAACCGGCGTCGTATGCGGCCAATGCCTCGTAAATCGGAATCGCCGTTCGGCACTCGTCGCAACTGGCGTGATAGAAGATCACGACCCATTGGCCATGGGCAAGCTGCCGGCCCAAGTGTTTTCCACTCCCCAGCGACACAATATGCCGCAGCAGCGGCAGGCGATGCCCGATCCATTTGTGCGGCTCCATAATCACCAACTTGCCGCCATCGCCGGTGGCCAGCCCATTGGCCGCTGAGGAAAGTTTGGGATGGAACATTGCCGAGGTGATGCCGACGGTCAATCCAATTACCATCGCCAGCACCACCGGCCATTTGCGGCTTGCCCAACGGCTTGGAGGTACCGCAGATTTCGCCGCAGGCTTGGCCAGAAATACCAGCGCAAGCACAACGGCCACATCCAAAACCATGGTGAACCACGGGTTGACATGAACTTGGCCGAAGCAGCCGCAGTCGGTCCGGCCGATCGCGGCTTCATAAATGGCGTAACAGGCAAAAATGCTGAAGCAGCCTGTTGTCAATTTCCGTGCCGCCGCAGGGAACACTCCGCTGAAAAGCCAGAGACCGAGGAATATTTCCCAAGCGATCAATGCCGGCGCGAACCCCGGCAGGCCCTCCAACCCAGGTGACGGGAGCGGCGAATGCGTGAGCTGTAAGGCCTCCCCTGCTGCCGCAGTAAGCAGGACGCCGCCCGTGATTACCGATACCGCCCGCGGCAGCACATGGCCGAGTGCGGTGTCTACACCATGGAAGGGGAGCCGCGTGATCACACCATTTTCCGTCCCCATACGAACCTCCGGAGTTAAGGCTTCTGTCCCCTGCTTGCCGCGGCCCGTCCTTCAATGCGACCGGTAATCGGAATCACGATATTGGGCACGTATTTATCGGTGGTCTCCACGGTAACGGTCTGGTTCACCGCACCGGCCGGAAGCCGCGACAGGTCAACCGCAAAATGCTCGACCATCCTCCCGTATTGATCTTGGGGCGTCTTGCCAGCAAGGTTCCTGATCGGCAGGATACGTAAATATTTGGAAGACACCTGCGGAGTCGCCAGGGAAATGCTTTGTGGGACGAGGATTGTGAGTTCCTCACAGCCAAGGCTTGAACCATGTTTTACATTACCTAATTGAATTAGTTGCGGAAACCAGTTGAGTTGGGATGCTTCCCCCGCAGCGGATATATCCGTTCTGACCACGACCGTGAATACCTTCCCGGGCTGCCCCGTGAAGGTCAAAAGCACCTCCCTCTCGCTGGTACCGCGAGGAATCTTGCCCCGGCTAAAGTCAAGTTCGAGCGTACCGGTCCGGCCCGGCCCTAACTCATGCGGCTGATCCAATCTGGCAAATTTAAAGCAGTCACATGTTCCTCGCGTCGTGGCAATGTTTGTCGAGGTACCTAATGTGTTGCGGACTCGGAGCGTAACCCTGAGATTTCCGGGGCCGGGCGGAATACTTCCGAGGTCTATGAAAACGGCCTGCTCCCGGGAAATTGGGTAGATGTGCCCGCGCACGAGCAGGCAGCCAGGTGACATAAGTGGGGATAAATGCTTTTTTAGGTAGTCCAGTCGTAGCCAGCCGTTGTACACACCTGGATCCGCTATATACAATCCTTTGGGGCCACAGGCAGTTACTGTAAGATAGTGCGGCCCAATCTGGCCCACAACGCCCATCTGCCTAAGCCCGAGTGCGACAATTGCTACATGCGGCCCCACCCGTCCCTTTAGGAGCGCGGCGACGTCGGCGAAACTGCGGGCATTGGCATGCTGTACCGCTAGCCCTCGCGATTTAAGCAGCGAAAATACGCGACGCTCCGGCACGGGATTTTCCCATCCGCGACCCGCGCCCAAGAGGTGGGCAACCTGGCCGATCCGCACACTTTGACCGAAAAATTGTAGGACGAATGTGGTAGTCATTACTGCGCTATTTACCGCCGTGCTACGGCCGCGTGCAGCGTCGAATAGAGTCGAGTCGCCACCGGCGCAGGCTTGCCCCACCACGGTGAAAAGAACCAGTAAAGCTACCGCCGCCGTTTGGGGCACCCGGAGGAATTTAGTGCTGTTCATGTACACGCTCGGCATCGGTCAAGTCTCCTTTTATATCCACCAATCAATCCCTGCTCTGCGCCTTCGCCTGCCCCACCGCCTTTTGGATCTCACGAAGCTGTTGTTTTGGTGTGCCGCCGACGATGATAGTCTTGCCCGTTGACGAATCCGTCACCTCTGCGCCACGCGGGAATTTAACGATAAAGGTATCGTCGTTTACCGTCGGATCGTTGACAACCACATCCGATATTACCGTCTCGCCCACTGAGTACAACGCCGACTTGCCATGCACTACGGTGTAATCGCGCATCTTTATTCGCCTAGGATAAAAAACGCCCGGAATTGGCTCGCTAAAATCGCGTACGCGAAACGAGGATAGCAGTGGGCCACCAGATAGGAATCGAAGCGATCCATCGCTGCTCTTCCTAATAAGCCAACCGAAATGCTTGCCGCTTAATATTGAGTAACTTTTTCTTGGGTCTAGCAAAAAAACATCCGTTCCAAATGGAAGACCGAATCGGGTAACTTCAAGGTAACGTTTCCCGCCTGTAGCGAACCACCGAAAACTAATTCTCGTGGGGCGAGGGGCGTGGGGTTGGTTTGGTGAAATGAACGTGGAGAAACGCTGGTCGCAATAATCTGGGAGGCCGTGGCCGACGTTGGGAAGGGCGGCTGTAAACCCAAATATGGTAAAGTCCCATCCGGTTACATCGTAGTATAAACTGGACGCCCGCGGTGGCATGCCGCCGACGTGGCCATGGTCCAGCCTGAACCACTGGTGCCTACCGTGGCCAACCATAGTGAGCAGGTAGGTTGAGAAATTGCCATTGTATGCGGCAGCATACACGTCGATTTGCTTGCCCTTTGCCCCTGAGAAATACTCCCGCGATACGTCAACCCGGAACTTGCCGCGAGGTACTCCCGAAAATACCGCGCGACACTGAAAGGTAGACTTTGTACTTGGCGCGTTGGTGGTCGCCGCAATGGATTGGACGGTTTGGTCCGCCCGCAACCGTATATTCCGCACGGTATTCTCCTGCTTCCTGATAGCGGCTAAGGCCACGGAAAGTGGTGACGTCTCCACGGTCGCAGCCCCCACCGCAGCCGCCGCATTTGGCCCGGAGGCCAATGAGGGTGGAAGCAAGAGTAAAAGCAACATCAACAATCTAACGATGTCTTGCATATGACAATTCCCGCGAAAAATCTATAATTCAAGGTACCCAGGTGCCTCACTGATTCGCACACTTGATGGCGAAGGAAACGCTATGAAAAGGTACAGGATTAGCGTCGGAGGTGCAAAAGAATAGGTTTGTCACATCCGGAATTGGAATGGCACTACATGTTCCAGCAACCCAGGTTGCACAATAAACCCACGTTTGCGTGCATTTTCCGCCATTAAATAGGGACGTACAGGTCACGTCCTTTGGATTTTCTGCGAAGTTGGCGGCGCAATGTCCGTAGAGGTTTGAATCGTCACAGACGATCGCGTCTCCCCCGGTGCCGGGATCGCATTGATGCGTCGTATTGGCGCAATGCAGGTTATTAAAGTGTTGCTCCTGCCCGGCAACTTGCCCATCCGCAGGCTGCGGTAACCGCATTAAGAACACCGCAACTCCACAGACCGCAAAGACAAGCATGCTCTTCAGGAGCAGGAGAGAGCCCGTGCGAGGGAAGTTTTCTCGTTGAAACATGATAATTCTCCTTAACAATGGAATACCGAATCGAGATCCCGCCGGAACAACCGGTTCGGGGCGCTTAAATCAACCTCATTGCTGCTTTGGCCATCTGTCTCCGAGCTTGCTATTTTTCTGCAGAAATCTCCTGATTATGTAGGCCTCCAAACCACGGTAGGAGGCTTGTACTCCATCCCACCGCAGGCCCTCTTCAATGTGCCGCGATGTCATAATGTTTTGCCGTTCTTCCAGAGCCTCCCAGCCGCCGAACAAGCCCAGGCGATAGTCAATCCGGGCAACGGCGGCCAGCGCCGGCTTTTTGGCGCTAAACATTCGCCGACCATATTTAGTCGTGTACCAACGCAGCAGCGATGTGTATACCGTTTGTTGTGATCCGGCCCAAGCCTTGGGATTTTCGTGCAGAATAAACTCCTCATCGCGCAGCAGCCTTTTGGCAAAATAGTCTGATGGTAAGATTCCGCCAGCCTTCGGGAGCGTGTCTCTAATTTCAGTCCAGCGCCGACGCAATGCTACGCGAGACTTGGAAAGCTGCGTAAGCCGGGCACGCCAAGTTTTCATACCATAATAATAGGGTTCCGGATGTTCATTGAGCGGGTCCAGCATGGCTCCGCAAAGAATTGTGTCAAGTGAGTAATTGCGGCTCATCCTGATCAGCAGCACCATTGGACCGCGCACCAGAAACCGGTGCCACACGCCGCCCCAGAAGTTAACGATCCGCCCGACGACTTGTGCCGGGTGTTCGTAGAATGGGGCGGAACCGTACCGGGACAAAATATTTTGGACGCCGGTTCCGGGTGGCAACGCCTCCGCCGAAATCACATAATCACGGTCGCGGTTGGTACCGGTATGTCCATCCTTATTGAATTCGTAGAGCGACAGCGTGTATTCACCCCTCGGGATGTGGAGCGTTACGTTGACTTCCGGCCCCTGCCATACAGTTGGATACGTTTCACCATGGTCATCGATTTCAGATTCGCGGCGGTCCAAGCTGGTGGGAATGCCACTCCAAGCGATCCGACTCTGCAAGTATAATTTGGGCAACTCAAGCACCCGCCTTTTGGATGTGGCCAGCCATTGTATCCAGAACCTCACCCAGTCAGGGTTGGTGTGGTGCGGGCCGATGAAATCAATGTGGTCAAGGAACCGCGGGCCCGGGGCCCATACATAATCCCCCGGAGCGCGACACGCGAACAAGCACGCCCAATATCTGCCGTACCGCCCCAGCCAGGAGCCTTGTGTCCGCCAATCTGCACCAATGGGAATCACCGGTGCGATGGAACTTGGCGATGGGAGCGGGGTGCTTTCTAACTGCTTGCACAGTGCGGCAAGTTGCTGCGCGGTTGGTGCCGCGGCTGCCTGCGGCAATCGTGCCATGTGTTTCCGAATGCTTCGGTTTGCGATTCGCATGTGTGCTCGATCCGGTGCGTAGATGGCCATGTCGGAGGTGCCAACACCGGAGCCGTAGCGGCCAATGAGCATGATTTGGCGATAGTACGGTGCGCCATGGCGGGCGAGGACGCCCGCGCCCACATTATGCACCGATGCAACCCGGACATTCACCGGGCACAGTTGGGAAATGTATGGATCAGTGCCTTTTTGCGTTACGTAGCCGTGGTAGGTTTTCTCCGGAACCGCATGATCTTCGCTTTTATAGGATTGGCCATTGCTTGGATTCAGCGCTTCATAACCGTTGCGCCAAGTGCCCAGCCAGAGGTTGCCGACGCCATCCTGCGTTACGGAGGTAATATGATCGCCGGGCAACAGTCGCTGCAGGAATGCCTGCGGCGGGCTGCGAAAGCCCACTGGTGCGTGCCACAAGCCAAGCACCTTTGCCGCATAATCTGCACCGCGTTCATAGTGGAACGATCCTCCGTTGTTTTTGCTGACGGCCAAGCCCAGATCGGTGCCGACATAAACTGTCCCATGCCGACCCACCGATACGCAATTAATTAAATTGCTGGGCAGGCCGGAACCCATGGCAGTTCGCGGCATCCGCCATGGGCCATGGATGACGCGCCAATGTTTGTATGGGTAACGAGCGATGGCCACGCCATTGCAAAGCGTGCCGACAAAGGCGGTGCCCTGTTTATTGAATGCGACGCAATCCGGGCTTGCGGGCAGGCCGTCCATGCCGGTGATGTAATGCCAGTGGCCGAATGCGAACGATGCATGTTGGCCGGGGATAGCGTGTTCATCGGACGTCCCACCGCCGGCATAGCCGGCGGCTATATGTGCGCTATGACGCGAACATTGGTAAACACTGATGCCGCTTTCGGAGCACATCCAGACGGAATTGTCATGCGGATCATTGGCGATGGCGATGATGTGGCTGCCGATGGGGCCGGTAAGGATGCCGTAGTGTTTCCATTTATTGCCGTTGTAGACGCAGACGCCATGGCGATCCGTGCCCGCCCAGAGCCGCCCCTTGGCGTCCACACAAAGGGAATAAATACGGTTGCTGACAAGGCCCGGGGAATTGGCCTTATGGAATTGCGTCCAGCTTGCGCTGATGCGAAGGTTGTTTGGGGCTTGGCCAACGGTCGCGACTCTATGGTTGGAGCGTGGCGACTGGATTTCGAGTGTGCCGTGATAGATGCCGGTATCTTCACCGGCGACCCAGAGGCCCCCATGGCCATCAGGAACCATGGCAGTGATAAATTGCGCGGGACAATTCAGAGGAGTTTCATTTGGTGCCGCGGCAAATTGTGCGGTGACATCGGCTACGGGAGCGAAAATAAAGAGGGCTACAAGTACAGAAAGTAATACCGGTAGCAAGTTGCGGCGGCGATTGCGAGTGGGAATGTGGCAAACCAGGACATTCCTAAGTGACATAAAAAGCGCATTGCGGATGGCGATGCACCACAATTCACCCGAGGCTGCTTTTTCAGGCCGCCCTAACATGCGAACCCCCAGCACGTTGCCCGCGAGTTTGTTATGTGCGAAATGGATGTGCAGGAGCGCATATTTTCCATCGTCTTGAATTTGAAGCAAGGCTGGCAATGTTCCGAATTTTTCCCGTGCAGTGCATCTAAAAAACTCCCGAACACATTCGGACGGAAAGTGATAATCTGTCCGAATGTCAACTTCGGACGGGAATCATAACCTAATCCGGGGATATATTGCAAGTCATAAGAACATAAAAAAAGGATTTTTAGTTCTTGGCTGTAAGGCTGTGTTTGCCACCCGCCGGGGGATATGCCGTGTTTGATACTTCGACGAATTGCCACATTATTCCCTTGTGGCGTTTTTGTGGCGTTTGGTATTGCGACAGCCTGCAATACCATGAGAAAATAAAAATTAGATCGCTTGCAAAACACACTGTTTTCGCGGTATTATTAACTTCGCCACAGAGGGAATTGCAACGGACCGAGAATCCCACTCTCTCCGTTAAAAACATGAATTCGGAATGACGAGTCAATATCCTCGGCCATTTCTGGCAGATTGTCGCCGGCCGCTGAATGAGTCGCAGTTTGGAGCCGCGCCGGTTTAAGCCCGGCAGAACGGCCACAGGCGGCGGGGACACCCGTGCCGCCTGTGCTACTTCTTGGAATCAGGCACAACGCGCCAAACCATCAACTCTCCAGCGGTGATGTGCAGGGGAATCTGCAATCCTTTGCCGCCGGCAAGTCCGGCAACCGGCTTACCATTGGCTGCATTGACAACATGGTACTGCCCCGGTGGCAATCCCAATGCCTTTACGTGAATGGTGACTGTACCTTTATATGGCGGTGAAAGCCGCCATGGGCTTAAGGTCATCCACGCGGCATGCTTGCTTGAATCCACGGTTGGTACAACCTCAATATTTGGATTAGCCGGGGCGAAGGTGACATACGCTGGCGCGTAGGATGCCAATTGCGTCCCATGCTGCAATACTCGGCCTCCGTGGGCCTCGTAAGCCAAAATGGCGGGATCACGCTGACCAGTAATTGGAAAAATGGCGTGGAATGTTTTCAAGTTGACCATCCCCGCTTTCACTTCCCGATCGGTAACGACGGTAAAAGCGATGTGCAACTTTCGCCAGAGTTGGCCGAGGCGGTTCGCCAGGCCACCCAGACTCGTCGGGTGGGTAAAAGCAGGGCGGTATGAGATATACACCGCTACCGGCTTCTGCGGATAGGTGCCGTGGATTTGGCGCAATACTGGCATCCAGCGGACATACGGCGGGTAACCGACGTGAAATTCCTTGCCGCCATCATAAAGAAAGAAATCCATTCCCGCGTTGTGCGGCATTTCAAAACCGTAATGGCCCAAAAATTGGGTTATCTCCGCATGCAAACCACTGGGCCTCGGTGTCCATTCTTCAAACAGGGGAACTTTGTAGGCTTGTTGCAAACTGCCAAATAGCACCATCAGACCGGCATGATCGGCACAGTCTTCACACACGGTAACGTGATACCGCCAGGCCAGTTGGAAGAACGTATCAGGAAGGTTGAAGGCCAGTCCCGCCCCGGAATATCCGCCGCCCCAGTAATAATAAAGCGGAGCTTTGGTCGTGTGCCGAACCAGCTTGGTGAGATGGCTGTAGGTTTCAATGACACTCCAATTGCGGAAATGCTGGTAGACGGAAAACAGTGGCTGGCCAGGATGCGCTGCCGGAATTTGGACCCACGATGAATAATGTGTGGTAAACCGCCGGTTAAAAGCCGCCAGCGAATGGTAGCGCCCCGGCAGCCATTGATGAAATCGGGCAATATCCTGCGTGGCGTAGCCGTTGACGCCTTGACCTCCGGGTGCTGGTCCCCACATGTAGTCCAACCATCCAAAGTTCAGAAACGCCCCGCCGAAAGCAGACTTGTGATGGATATGGGCAATGGTTGCAGTAACGTACTTAAAATAGTTTTGGCGATTGAAATGGCTCCACCATGTCGGCACCTGAGACTTGGCACCGGAGGAACCCACATCGTATTGTGTAATCCATGGCGGCGGGTTATCTGGCCATACTGCGTACCAGAAAATGGGAATAATCTGCACGTGGGCTTTGGCAGCATTGGCCAGCGTCTGATCCAGCAGAGTGAAATCGTAATGTCCCGGCCGTGGTTCCACAGCCCCCCACTGCATATTGATCTCGGCATGGTGAATACCATCTGCCGCCAGTTTGGTAAATGTCCGCACGGGCCATGCCCTTACCGAAACGGTTGGGGTATAGGTCACCGTGGCATAAACCACCGAGGGATGAGCACGAAACAACCGACTGCGCCGACTCACACGCAAATAGATGTAACTGATATTGGATTGCCGGTGAAATATCTCCGCGCTGTGCCCTGCCACCGTACCATTGCGGTACCGGCTATCGCCGATATTGCCCCCCATCTCCAACTGCCGCAGGTTATGTTCCGAATTGGTGGCCGTCGCCCCATTGTGCCCGGTGTTGAATGTAATACGGGCGCGAGGGCCGACCACCTTGTGGCCCGATTGAGCTGGCGGCTTAAGCGATAGAACGATCTGATGCACAGCCAAGCCATACCCGCCGCAAAGGCGCAAATCAGCCCCGGCATTTTGTCGGCCGGCAAAGTCCACGTCGGTGAGCTTCCAAGTTACCGTATGCCACAGATTGGCGCGAAAAGCGTAGGCTGGTGGTGTGCCTCTGTAGGCCCCCCCCAATGTCGGACGATGAGAATTGTATTGTAGCGACACACCATGATTAGAACCTGGAAACAATTTAAGTTGCACCGCCCATATCGGCGGCTTCGCTACAGTTTGCAGGGCGGCTTTCGAGGCCGATGGCCGCGCTGCACAGCCGGCTACGGTCAGCATCAGTCCCAACAACACCCATAGACACCGTGTCCAACGCTTCTCGGCGAACATCCGCTGTGCCAATCCATATCTCCTGTCAAAATCGAGGCTAAATCCAATGTTGCCCGGGCGATTCTGGGAGTCTGTCCAAATAATAGCATCGCAGCCCTGCTGTTACACAGACTCCCATGTTATTTTCCTGTCGGTTTACCATGAAGGTGCACGCTGGCAGCCTGAATGCCGACGTTGGCATTATTCGTAGCGCTGACGTGGTGGATGTCGGTGGCATCCGTTACGGTCAGCACCTCACCAACATGGCCACCGCTGATGTTCAGCGTCAGTATCCCGTAGCCGTGGCCTGCGCCGGTTCCATCGCCGTCTTTCGTGGGCAAAATAGCATCCTTATGAAAGGTGGCTACCACATGGCCACCGGAGGTTAGCGTGGCCGACATGTTGGATCTGCTGTTAAAAGAAATCAGATACACCCGCAACGTTTCCGATGCCGCCAGAAGATGTGAAGTAAATGAAAACTTATTGCCGCTTTGGCCGCCCCCGCTGCCGTTGGTGAATGGCCCGTTCACAAAGACAAAATTCTGGCTGGGGCTGGCGTCGTACCCGTCGAAAGTGACGTAAGCAGGCGCTGTACCCGTAGTCCAAACACTAAGGTTCGGACAGTTCACCGCGCTGAAATGAGCGGCATTCGTCGCATCGGTATACATGTCCTTGGCATTACCGTTGTAACCGTAGTAAACCCACGCTGCAGCACCCTTGCTGATATTGATAGGCGTGGAAGCGTGAAACGCCCTGGCCGGAGCGGTGTCAACGCGACCCTTAATCGTCGCAGCCCGGGCCGTTGAACCCAATGCTGCACCCCATATCGCTGCGCCCGCCATCATTGCCAGCAGAGCAGAATTCCGCATCTTGAGGGATTTTATTTTCATAAGACATGCTCCTTTTGCAGTACCTGATTCCAATGGAAAAACAAGCTGCACACGAATTGTAGCGGTCACTGCTGTCCAATGGCAAGACGGCGATTCACTTTTTTTCAACTCAAAAATCGCCACAGAGTTCCGCTGCCCCGATACACCGCATCATCATCGCTTTTTATTATTTTTTGCGCCGGGAAGGGTGATGCGAACCGCCTGAATACCGACATTACTCAATTGAGGGTCCTTAACGCCATGGATGTTGTTGGTATCGGTAAACACCAACACCTCACCGACCCTGCCATGCACCTTTAACGTAAGAATTCCATAGCCATGTCCGGATCCGGTACCATCGCCGTCATTGGGGGCACTGTAAGGCAACACGACACCCGTCCTGCTAAACCCACCGCCGGAACTCAGTGTGGCTGAAAGATCTGCCTTGCTGTCAAAGGAAACGAGATACACGGTCAATGTTTCGGACGGTGCCATCAGCATGGTCTGAAACGACAGACTGTTGCCGCTGGCACCCGCCGCCGGTGCCTGGTCAAAAACAAAATCAGTGGAAGGCCCAGCCGCTGCGTGGTGGAACGTCAACCACACATAACCACTGGCGCTGCTTAAACCGGGATTTCCGGTTAACGGCGTAAGACTTGCGGCATTACCGTGCGAAAACAGGGCGCTGCCCGCGTCTCCATGGTATCCATAATATGCCCAAGCCGCCGCATCGTGGCTGATGTTGATCGGTGTGTTCCGATGTGTGGCGCTGGCGGGCGGCGCGCTTATGGTACCGGAAACCGCCCCCGCCGAGCCATGGCCAACAGCGGTGAAACTGGCCAAAATGATCCGGGCCACATGAGCACCGGATTGATTAGCGGCAGCCTTGGATTGGGCGACGGCCGCAATTCGTTGACACAGCAGAATAAACCGATACTTCCATGCAATGGCATGATGGAAAGGCTCTTCGGCCACTTGTGACCGAAGAGTTTCCAGATCAAACTGAATCTGATCCAGCTTAAAAACCCAGCCATATTGATAGACACGCTGGCCCGCCATCGCGCGGGTCACCTCTGCAAACCGGTTGGTAATTCGTCGGATCAAGGCTTCACGCGCCAGAGCATGATTAAACTGCACGGTGACAACCTGCGGCGCGTTCACGGGAACGCCATGCAGGCGTACGGTGGTTGTTACGTCGCCGGCAAAGTACGAAAATCCGGTGCCACGAGTGGTGTGGATGTACGGCAGCGCTTTGCCGTTTACGGTGACCGCTACCGGACGGCTGGTCTGCGGAAGATGGATGACCAGATTTCGTAGCGGGGTTTCTCCGGCGTAAGACCCGTGCACAGCACCAATGTCAACGGTCACGGTGTTTCTCTTGCCATTGCGATAGGCCAACGGCGTTATGGCGTAATGGCCTTGGAGATAGTCTTTGGTCAGCCCGTCATCTTCGTAGAAAATGGAATGGCCATCAGGGCCGGGGTACACCGTTACCACCAGCGGATTCGGTGCCGATGCCGCCATGCGCGTCTTGACATGCTGCATGGGGATGGGCACGCCACCTTGGGCAAAAATGGGAAACTGATCCAGTTGGGCCCAGACCGGCGCGATCTGGCCACCGGTATAAGCTTCACCAGTGAACAGGTTGTACCAGACGCCTTTGGGGAACCAGATATCTTCATTGCCAATCTCGCCTGGCCCGCGGCCCCGCGCCACTATGGGTGATACCAGAATGTTTGGTCCAAGCGTATATTCATCCGGGAATTTATAGGCGGACGGCTCCTTCGGATAATCAAAATACATTGGGCGGCTCAATGGTACCGATTCGTGATAGCAACGCCAGGCCGATGTGTATATGTAAGGGAACAGGCGATCGCGCAGATCAAACGCCCGGCGACATGCATGTTCCGCTGCCAAACCAAAAAACCAGGGACGGTGATACGCGGTCGGAGCATTGCATGCGTGGGTACGGAGCGCCGTGCTGGCGGAACTGAACTGCACCCATCGCGTGTACAACTGCGGGCTGGGTGTCCCGCCGAAGCCGCCAGTGTCATGAATCCAATAAAAACATCCGACATTGCCAGCGGTAGAAGTAAACGGCACCTCAAATTTCAACACCGACCAGAGCGGGGCCGTATCGCCGGAGAATTGTACCGGATAGCGCTGATCTCCCCAGCCGCCCCACCGACTGAATGACAACCCACGCCTATCAGTACCAGGACGCTCGCTGTTACGGAAGTCCAATTCATTAAGCCAAGGTAAAGGATCCACGCCCGGTATGGCGGAGGTGGTACCCTGCTGCCAATCCAACCACCAAAAACTTACCCCATCGCGTTCCAGCGGATCAAGCATGAACTTGAAATAATTGTGCATGAAGAGTCGGCTGGTGCAGTTAAAGGGAACCTGTTTATTTAGCGCGGGGTTAATTCCCATGCCTTGGCAGAATTCCTTATACCTTGTTTCGTACGGCCCCACGCCACCATCCGGGTGCAAATTCAGGGTAACGTGCAACCCACGACGATGCATCCATGCCAGCAGTTTGCGCGGGTGTGGAATCAACCGCCGATTCCAACTGAACCCTGTCCAGTTATTGGGTTTATGCCACCCCATATCCATAACACAAACATCCAATGGAAATTTATGCAGGGCATAGTCGCGAACCAATTGCTTGAACTGGCCTTGGGTAAAATTCCACCAGCGTGAATGCCACGCTCCCAGCGCATAGCGCCGAGGCAACGGTACGCGGCCGCTGACGGTGGTCAGATCTCGCATTGCGGTGCGATAGTGATTGACGCCGTAGCCAAAAAAGTACCAATCCGTCTCCGCGGGCGCTGGTCTTTGCAGACACCAGGGATTGGGGCCGTTCGTGAGGAGAAAAGTATGATCGGCAAACAGGAACCAGCCATTGCGGGAAAGCACCCCATCGGGTAACGGAAATGGACCGTGGCATCCGTCCAGCGTGCGTACCGTACCGCCCAGATTGCCAGTCTGTTTCATACCGGGGTGCCAGGTACGCAGGCGCCCACCGCTCTTAAACGTAATGGCCAGATTCCTGGCCGTGAAACCATGCCCCTCACCGGTATAACGCAGGGTTAAATCCGCGGTCTTAATGACGAGGGCCGCACCATTCCGGTAACTGTGAAACACCGGTGGCTTAATATCTCGGTGAAACGCAAAATAGCTACGCTTGTTGATAAATGAGTTTGTTGGACTGTATTCCAGCCTCGCCAGTGTCGGTGTGATCACCGTAAAGCGGGCATGGCCATCAACCAAAACTCCCGGATCATGCGTGGGGTAATAACCGACGGTTTTGGCTGCTGATCGGGCCGGTGAGATATTGAAAATGAATAAAAACAGGCCCGTGACGATCAGTGATCGTAATGCAAATGAGGAAGGCATTATTGAGGTATCCTTTACAATGGTTTCGCGTACACCGATCCATTATTGGATGCGGGGTATCAGGGGGCATTGATAATAACGGCTTTTGTAAGCGGTTGAAAATATGGCGACCAGCGCAGCGTCCACAGGTTGCCCAAGGCCACATGCTGGACGTGGCCATCGGCAAACGCCACATTGATCGCCATTCCATGCCGGTTGATGCAGTACGAATTAATGCCGTTAACCGGATCATTAATTGCCCCGCCGTTGAGAGTCAGGGGTATCGGGTCCGTAGGCTTGGGCCAAGAGTCCTGCCAGATGCTGTCGGCAAACAAAGGGGTCTGGCTGTTGGGCGGAGTCTGGCTGCTGCTCCAGAAATAAGGTTGAAAGGCTGCAGGTATACCGCCGGCACCAATCGCATCATCCTGATAGACAGGCGTGCTGTCTTGGATGTTGTACATCCAACCGTTAAATCCGTAGCTGCACCAGCCCGTGGGCGTGGTGGAGTTTTGTGGCGTCCACCAGGCGGCCTGATAAGGTGCACTGGCCGTGCCGACCACTCCAAAGCCCAAGCCCATGTTGGTGCCTTCCGCTCCGGCGCCTTGGCCCGGAATGAAGGTGGACGGGCAGATGAGTAATTTCTGGTACGCCGCCGTCAATGGAAAATAATTATCGGTTTGGGTATTGGCGAAAATTTGTCCCAGCGCCGGCACCCAACTTCCACCCGGATTCCAAAAATTCAGCACGAAACCGTGCGGCGCCTCGCTTTGCGTGTATTCCGCATAGGCCACGCCCAATTGTCTCAAATTGGACTCACACACGGTGCTATTGGCTGCGGCCCTTGCCCGGGACAAGGCTGGCAGTAAAAGCGCAATCAACAGCGCAATGATGGCAATCGCCACCAAGAGTTCCACAAGGGTGAAGCCCCGATGCTTCATTCTGATAAACCTGTGTTTGGCTTCGGTTTTCATCCGCCACCCAAAAAAAAGAGGCCAGGGGACACAATCCCACCGGCTCCCCGTTGTTTCCAAGTATCAGCGGATCAACCGCCCACCACACCGCTTATCATGCGCCGCCGTCGGGCTATACCGCACGCCGACGCTTGAGCAGCAGCAGACCCAACCCGCCCACCGCCATCAAACCCAGCGTCGCCGGTTCAGGAACCACCACATCAGCGGCCTGAATGCCAACGTTGGCATATGATGAACTTGATACGCCGGTGAGGTTGTTGGTATCGGTAAACGTTAGCGTGTCACCGATGGTAGCGCCGGTGATATGCAAAGAAAGTATACCGTAGCCATGGCCAGAACCATCGCCGGTCGCGTCGCTGGGCGGGCTGTAGGGCAGCACCACGCCATTGGCGGTGTAGCTTCCACCGGATGAGAGTGTTGCCGATATATTAGACTTACTGTCGAACGAAATCAGAAACACATTGAGCGTTTCCGAAGAAGCGATCATCTTAGTCGTAAAGCTGAAATTGTTGGTGGATGATCCGGGGTTAGGAGCCTGGTCAAATACAAAGTTGGGACTGGCCCCGCTGGAACCAGTGAAGTTAAGTTCCATGTACCCGCCGGCGGAGGAAAACCCAGTCTGAGATGGGTTAGGGGTGTAGCTCAGCGCGCTAAAACTGGCGGCATTGCCTGAGTCGGTATTCAAGGCAGCCGCGACCGTGCCGGAACCGTTGGGATTAGAGCTATAACCGTAGTAGGCCCAAGCACTGGTGCCGCTGCTGATATCGACCGGCGTCGGGGATGTGGTCACATGTCTGTTTGCACTTGCCGGCGGTGAAGAAAAAGAGCCGGTAATGGTGCTGGCAAATGCCGTTCCCGTGCAGGAAAAAGCAGCGGCCGCCAAAATGGCCGCACCGGCCACCGAAGCGGAAATCCGAACACGTGAAATCACTGAGAAACCTTTGGGAACCATAAAAACTCCTCGCTCCCAGTGGGAGCCTCTGAAAAATCCCGCCAACCGGGCGAGCTTCGGGGCTGCTGCCAACATGGCTGCGGCCA
>DZDI01000151.1 GCA_022730455.1 Phycisphaera mikurensis
CGGGCGACAAAGACCACGGCCCCTTAGCCCCCGCCCCGCAGGGTTGGCCGCAAGCACCCCATCTGCGGCGTCGCATCAGCTCAAGGGGTACACGGACCCGGTTTTCGCCGCTGGCTCCTTGCAGTTGGGGCGCTTGCGGCCAATCAACCCTAATTGGTAGGCGTGACAGAGCACTAGAACCGTAAACACTGGTTAGATCAATTAGGAGTCATTTTTATGGATATAACCGCCAACGCACAGGCGCCAAGTCAATTACTCCGGCTGGGCCATAGCCCCGACCCGGATGATGCCTTCATGTTTTACGGGTTGGCAACCGGCAAACTACCCAGCGGCCGTTACCGTTTTGAGCATATCCTGCAGGACATTCAAACCCTGAATGAACGGGCCACACGAGGCGAATTGGAAATCACCGCCGTGAGTCTGCACGCTTATCCTCACATTCAGGATAAATACGCTCTCATGGCAAGCGGCTGCTCCATGGGCGAAAACTACGGCCCGATGATAGTCGGCAAACGCCACCTGGAAATTCATGAGCTTAAGAAAGCCCGCATCGCCATCCCCGGCAAGCTCACCACCGCCTTTCTCACCCTGCAACTGATGCTGGGAAATGATTTGAACACAGTCGTCGTTCCATTTGACGAGATACTGGACTTCGTGCAGCGCGGCAACGCCGATGCCGGACTGATCATTCATGAAGGACAACTGACCTACCAGAACAATGGCTTGGTCTGCTCGGTGGATTTGGGGCAGTGGTGGCTTAAGCAGACTGGCCTGCCGCTGCCATTGGGCGTCAACGTGATCCGCCGCGATTTGGGCTATGAGGTGATGCGGGAAGTGGCCGCCATCTTGAAATCCAGTATTGCGTTTTCATTGGCACATCGCGATGCCGCGATACGCCATGCACTGCAATACGCCCGCGATATGAACACCCCGTTGGCAGATCGATTTGTGGGCATGTATGTCAACCATTGGACGCTGGATTTTGGCGACCGAGGTCGTCAAGCCGTCAATGCGATCCTTGATGCCGGCAGTCGGGCAGGTTTCATTCCCTCCTGCACACCGGTAGAATTCGTGGGTCAATAGCTGTTTTGGCCGACCTATGTGTCGGCTTGGAGATGATGTCTACATTATGCCACGTGATTACTATCAGGTTTTGGGCATCAGCCGGTCGGCATCGCAGGATGAAATCAAAGCTGCGTACCGCAAGCTGGTGCGGAAATTCCATCCCGACGCGAATAAAAGCGACGCATCGGCAGGAGCCAAGTTTAAGGAAGTGCAGGAGGCTTACGATGTGCTTTCGGACACCAAAAAGCGGGAAAATTTTGACCGCTTCGGTCGAGCCGACATACCCGAGCCGCCACCCGGGACCCGCAATTATCGCAGCACCGGCGGTACGGGCGGCTTTCGCAACAGCGGCGATTGGCAGGGCGGTGCAGGATCGGATATGGGCAGCGTGGATTTAAACGATATATTTGAGAAATTCTCCGGCTTTTCCCGTCGATCGCGCGGCGCATCAACGCGCCAGCACACCACGGAAGTGCCCACCCCTCCCAATTACGACATCAATCATGACGTAACTCTTCATTTCCAGCAGGCCGCCAGAGGTACCAAACTTTCGCTCCAGCTCACCGGACTCGGCGGTCGGCGCCCGGAAACACTTGAGGTTACTATTCCGCCCGGCGTCCATGAAGGATCAAAAGTACGGCTTAAAGGCCGTGGGCAACCATCCCCCTATGGCGGCCGGGGCGATTTGAACATCATCACCCATATCGAAAAACATCCTTACTTCACACGTGACGGCGATGATGTGATCCTGGATTTACCTATTTCGCTTACCGAAGCCATTCATGGTGCTACCATCGAGGTGCCGACACTCGATGGACCGGTGGCCGTCAAGGTACCACCGGGTATTAATACAAATAAAAAATTAAGAATTAAAGGTCGCGGCCTACACCACCCGTCCAAACCCGCCGGTGACCAGCTTTGCCGCATCCAAGTCATGCTGCCCGAAAACCTCAATGCTGCAGCGCAAAAAGACATTGATCAGTGGTGCGATGCCAACCCCTATAATGCCAGAAGAGGTGCGCCATGGGTGTAGTGGAAAGCCAACCGATAGCTCCCATCCTCCTGGGCCTCGCAACGGCTTCCACATCGCCGGCCCATCCCTCCTATCCGCCGGGTCTCGTTTACGCCATCATATTTGTAATTGTCTGCTCGACAGTGCTCACCGCGCTGGCTCTATTTTTAATACGCCGCTGGGTCTTCGGCTACCCGCTTCGGCGAAAATCGAAACCCTTGATCGATGCGTGGGCCTTGGCCGGCAAGCGCCTAAAGGTGGACGACGATCCCGACGACCAGCAATATCCGCCGACCGACCATTTATCTCAATAGATGTGAACTTGGCGACCATTGAACGCACCTCCGCATACCAACCGCTAAACCCTGCTGCCCATAAATCCAACGGCATCTTCGGATCGTGGCCATCATAAACACAGAAAATCGGCCAGAAGTATGCACGGTGCTGGATCTGCCGTTATTTTGTACCTAATGAGCCGCAGGTTCTTGACCGGAGTAGCCATTGGCAATTATCACCGTCTCCTTAAGCCCCGCGATTGATGTCACGCTTGCGGCTGACCATCTCCGTATCGGCAGCCACCAACAGGTTAAGCTTCTTTCACAATCGGCCGCCGGCAAGGCCATTAACGTCAGTCGGGCGCTGGCCGCCATGAACGTACCCAATACAGCGACGGGCTTTATCGGCACTAACGAAGCTGACTTTTTTTTCGACAGATGCTGACGGACAAACCCGTCGGCCGATCGCGCATTGGTAATCGCCTGATCAATTTAGATCAGCCCACACGCCAAAACATTACCATCCTCTCCGCCGAAGGCGAAACCCATCTCCGTATGGAAGGCTTCAGCATTGGTGAATTGGAACTGCGTCGCCTTGCGGGCGAAATTAAAGCCGTTGCATCGCGGGGTGATATGGTGGTGATAGCCGGCGGCGTGCCGCAAGCCTATCCCGCCATGCGCCGCAGCACCGTGTGCAATATGCCGCCGTTGCGGTAGTAATCCACCTCCACCGGTGTATCAATCCGGCAGGTGCAGACAAATTCCACCTTGCCGCCGTCGGGCTTAATGGCCACTACCTTGATATCCTGCCGCGGCTCGAGTGCGTCGGATAATTCAATATTAAAAGTTTCCGCCCCGGTAAGCCCCAGTGACTGAGCCGACTGTCCCGCCTTGAAGCACAGCGGCAACACCCCCATGCCCACAAGGTTGCTACGATGGATGCGTTCAAAACTCTGAGCAATTACCGCCCGCACGCCCAGCAGGAATGTGCCTTTAGCCGCCCAGTCACGGCTTGAACCCATGCCGTAATCTTTCCCCGCAAGCACCACCAATGGCACGCCCGTCTTTTTATAATTGAGGGAGGCATCGTAAATCGGCTTGATATTGCCGTCGGTAAAATCCTGTGTGACTCCGCCCTCCGTGCCGGGGGCTAACTTATTTTTTACGCGGATATTGGCAAATGTGCCGCGCGTCATTACCCGGTCATTTCCTCGCCGCGAACCATAGCTGTTAAACATCGCAGCATCGACACCGTGTTCGACGAGGTATTTCCCCGCCGGCGAATTTTTATTAATCGAACCCGCCGGACTGATGTGATCCGTGGTGACCGAATCACCCATATACGCCAGCACCCGCGCCGCTTTTATGGGCTGTATCTTGCCCACGGTGCGCGCAAGTTTTTCAAAAAATGGTGGCTCCTGTACATAAGTACTCTTGGGGTTCCATTCAAAAATATCACCCGTGCTGGTTTCAATGGCCTTCCATTCCTTTGATCCGTCACACACGTTGGCGTATTGTGATCGGAACTGGTCGCTGTGGACATTCTTGGTCACCGCTTGTTCAATTTGCGACTGGGTCGGCCAAATCTCCCGCAAATACACAGGCTTGCCGTCGGAATCCATACCCAGCGGCTCGTGCTGTAAATCGACGCTGACAGTACCGGCCAGGGCATAAGCCACCACCAACGGTGGTGACGCCAGATAGTTAGCTTTAATATCGGGGCTGATGCGTCCTTCAAAATTACGATTGCCCGAAAGCACCGCCGCTACCACCAGATCATTTTCATTGATGGCCCTGCTGATCGGTTCAGGCAGTGGACCGCTGTTGCCAATGCACGTGGTGCAGCCAAACCCCACCAGATAAAAGCCACAGTCTTCCAGCGGTTTAACCAGTCCGGCGCTGTGGAGGTAGTCCATCACCACCTTGGACCCGGGGGCTAGAGAAGTTTTAACCCACGGTTTGCGCGTCAAGCCGCGACGCGCCGCGTTTTGAGCCACCAGCCCCGCAGCAATCATCACGCTTGGGTTGCTGGTGTTGGTGCAACTGGTGATAGCCGCAATGGTCACAGCCCCATGTTTCAATTGAAATGTGTGGCCGTCATACGCCACAGGCACACCTTCAAAACCACGATCCGATACCGCCAACGTAACGGTTTTGCCCGGTCCGCCTTCGGCCTCCCAGCTTGCCGTGGTCGATCCGCCATTGGCTGAAGTCTTGCCGTAGGTAACCGACAAATCCTGCAGCCACTGGTTTTTCATGGCTCCTAAAGCAATGCGATCCTGCGGACGCCGTGGGCCTGCCAATGACGGTTCAACGGTCGACAAATCCAGATGCAGCGTGCTGCTGTATTCAATACCGTGGCTGTCATCACGCCACAGCCCCTGCGCCTTGGCATATTGTTCGACCGTTTTAATAAGTTTTTCGTCCCGGCCGGAAAGTCGCAGGTAGGTCAGCGTCTGTTCATCCACCGGGAAAAACCCAATTGTCGCCCCATATTCCGGTGCCATGTTGGCAATGGTAGCTCGGTTGGCAACGGGCATGTCGGCCAGGCCCGGCCCGTAAAATTCAACAAATTTATCTACCACTCCGTGTTCTCGCAGCATCTGCGTAACGGTCAAAACCAGATCGGTCGCCGTACAGCCCTCCGGCAGTTTGCCCGTCAGCTTCAATCCCACCACTTCCGGCAGCAGCATGTAGATGGGTTGGCCAAGCATCACAGCCTCGGCTTCAATACCGCCCACACCCCATCCCACCACACCCAAACCGTTGATCATCGTGGTGTGCGAATCGGTACCCACCAGCGAATCCGGATACAGCGTGCCATCCTTTTCCCACACCACTTTGGCCAGATATTCCAAATTCACCTGATGCACAATGCCTGTTGCCGGCGGCACCACCCGAAAATTATTAAATGCCTGCTGACCCCACTTCAAAAATTCGTAGCGCTCCAGATTACGCTCAAATTCCAGCTTACTGTTAACTTCCAGCGCCATACCACTGGCAAAGGCATCCACCTGCACGCTATGGTCAATGACCAGATCGCACGGCACCAAGGGATTAACCTTTTTCGGGTCACCGCCCAACCGCAGCATGGCGTTGCGCATAGCCGCTAAATCCACCACGGCGGGCACGCCGGTGAAGTCCTGCAACACCACCCGGCCGGGCATAAATGGTATTTCCACCGGAGCCGGGTTGTGGGGCTTCCACGCCAGCACGTTTTGCACATCCTTTTCGCTTACCACGTGCCCATCGCAGTGTCTCAGGCACGATTCCAGCAACACTTTAATGCTGTAGGGCAAATGGCCGGTCGGCTGGCCAGCACTGGTCAGCGGAAAAAATTGCTTCTCGCCCAAAGGCGTGGAGATGGTTTGCGGCTTAAACGGATGAGGTTGGCTGGCATTTGACATAGCATGGGGCCTTTCGCAAGTCGCGGGCGGTCGTCGCCCACGTAAAACCGTATCTTATTCATTTGGCCGATTGTTTCCAGATGCGGCGTAAATGCCGACCCGAAGCGACGGGGGGGGACGTGCGCGCGGAGACCAAACTGCGCAGCGACGCCGACATACAGCGGCTTTACCGCGTCGGGGAAAGGGGCCGTGGGCAAAATAAAAAAAGCCGCCCCCCGTTAAGGTTGCGGCCGGCGCTCCGTAGAGCGTGACTCGCGAAGATTTCGTCTTTGTTGC
>DZDI01000031.1 GCA_022730455.1 Phycisphaera mikurensis
CGTCGTCATTGTATGTTCCCATACGCAATCCTCCTCGCTTCGCGCCCACAACCCCCTAGCCCACCGTCAATCCTAATTGGTAGACGTGACAGAGCACTGGGAGCCTGTCCAAGGGGCGTGGCAATTTTTCCGGGCGGGGGTGAAATCGCCAAAAAGTAGACGATTTACGGCGTTTCGTCGGAACTTCCCGAAGGGCCCAAGCGGTGATGGCACCCCACGCCCCCACAGACAAGAATGTCTGTGCCACACTCTGAAACTGAAACACTCATCCGCTCCGGCAATCAAGGTGACACAGGCATTCCTGCCTGTGATCAGCGTCGGAAATGGATAAAGCGGATGTCGAGGCACGGATTTTGGCGGGGATCGAAAAGGACCTGCCGCGTATCGGGCGAAGATGATACGCCAAGGATGCCGCGCCGCGGAGGCCGGGCAAAAGACGTGCCGCCCCGGAGGTATGCCGCAAACACCCCGTCTGCGGCGTTCTCGGACTCATCTTCACCAGAGTCGCCGTCGGCCCGACGCCTTGCATCCGGAGCGTTTCCGGCACATCGCAGCTCTGCTATGACTTGGACAGGCTCCTGGTCGTGTGAAAACAAGACTTCATGCGCGGGCCGGTTGTGGCCAGCCAAATAGCGATCAACACACTCGACAACTTCCACCGTAAGACCGTTTCGCTCAAAAAGCCCACGCACATCAAACAGGTCACGTGGATGCTGGCGGTCCATGGCGGCGACAAGCTTGGCCTTTTCCTTTGAGATTACCCATTAGGTTTGCTGGTAAACCATTGTGGGTTCGCACAATTATGCGGCATGTCGGTTACCATTAGCTTTGGGACGATTTGGGATGCCATTTTTAAAATGGAGGCACTACTGACAACCCAAATGGATATGATTTATGATCATTTTGAAATATTAGATGGAATGCAGCAGATTGTGGGGGAGAATCTCTCTCTTCTGGCCCCGATTGAGCGGGCGTGGCAGCCTGCGGACTACCTGCCGAATTTAAATGCGGATGACTGGTGCCAGCAAATCCAGAATTTTCGCACGGCGGCCCAAGGTCTGTCCGACGAAGCACTGGTTGTGCTGGTAGGAGATATGGTTACAGAAGAGGCACTGCCAAGTTATTCCGTATCGCTTAATCTCATTGCACGTGATTATGATGGCACCAACAGCAAGCCGTGGGCCAAATGGATGCGCGGCTGGTCGGCGGAGGAAAACCGTCACGGCGACTTGCTGAATGCTTATCTGCGCCTCACGGGCCGGGTGGATATGCGCAGCGTTGAAACGACCATTCACCATTTAATTGCCAATGGATTTAATCCGCGGGCGTATCCCGATCCATACAATGGGCTGGTTTATACATCTTTCCAAGAGCGGGCTACACGCATATCGCATGCCAATGTGGCCAAACTGGTGGCTGTCCAGGGGGATCCCAATCTAGCGAAAATATGTCTGCGTATTGCCGGTGATGAGGCCCGGCACGAGGCGTTCTACACGCTTATGGCTGGCAAAATCATGGATGTGGACCCGGCCGGCGGCATCTTGGCATTTCGGGAAATGATGCGTGGCCTCATCGCCATGCCGGGACGGCTGATGTACGACGGGAAAGATGCCGATCTGTTTGATCATTTTGCTGTTGTCGCCCAGCGGCTGGGGGTCTACACCGTACATGATTACGCTGCGATTATTCAACATCTGGTGAAAACTTGGGACATTGCCTCGCGTTCGGTTTCTGGTGCCGCCGCCAAGGCACAGGAATATCTTTGCAAGCAGGCGGACCGTTACTTGGCCCATGCGGATAAAATTGCCGACTTTCAACGCAGCCTTCCCCCGGTCACTTTCAGTTGGATTCAAGGCCGGGCGGTGTAGGATTTCTGAATTCACGGCCGCCGGCACTTACAATAACGTCGTGGCCATTGTGTCGTCGTGGTGGCAAATACGCCACCAATACCGACGCTGGTGCCAATGCTGGAGGGAACCGCAGCCTCCCGGTAAGTTCCCGAGGCTGCCCGGAAGGACTGCCATGCCCAAAATATCTCGAGCGGATAGGTCGAATACCGTCCGGTATCATCCTGACGCAATTTTAATATTTGCACGATCGCTGATGTCATGGCGTAACAGCGGCCATGGGCGGAGGCAACGGTAACCGATGTGACGCTTAAGCCAAGCTTCTGGTCGTTAATCGCCTTACCGCTGAGGTTGACAACAAACACCTGAATTCCATCTGTAACTTCTGCCGCCGGAGAGATGACAACGTGATAACATAGCCTTGCCTCCTTGCAAAATCCAGAAATTTTTGAAGCACCTTGATTTTACAGGGTGCAAGGCCTACGCGCAAACGCACAACCCGCTACACTGATGAAATACCCGGGTTAAAAGGCTCGTGTGCGTGGGTCCCTCCACCCGGTAGGATTGGACTCACGGCGTCGCGCCGCAGGCGCGAAACAATATTTCGCCCGAACCAGGCAGAAGTTACAGATGGCTCACATAGAGGCTGGCGTGGGCGAGGGATGGGGCGGCCCGGGCGATGTTGATGGTGGCATGATTTTTATTGCTGGTTGGCTGCATAAACGCCGATGTGCCATACAGAGGGCAGTCGCGGCGCGTGCCGCCCATTATGGGCGACCGGGGTGGATATTTTTGTCATTGGACGATCGCGGAAAAAACAATTACAATGCTGAGCTTTGCACAACCGATCGTATCGGGTCATGGGGCCTGCTGCGGTGGTTGCCGGTGCGCCACGGCGTTTGGCGTTGAAATTGATATTGGCGGAGCTTGATGTGCCCAAGGCAAAGACACATAAAGGTATAAAAAAAAGAGTCAAGGTGACAGCCCGTGGCAAAGTGAAGTTCCACAAGCACAACAAGGGGCACCTGCAGAGCGGCAAGTCCGGTAACCGTAAACGTCGCCTGCGCGGCACAACCACTATAACGGGCCCATATGCTGACAAAATGGTTACGTTACTGGGGCGTCATGCGCGCTAAACGCACGTGATGGCAAGGACAGGCGCATTGTGCCGTCGAGCCGTGCCGCGGCGTATTAGAGATGGTTAAAGGATTGGGTTTGGTATTGACGGGCGTCAGATGTGAACGCCGCAGGATAATCAGTAAGAATTGAGGATGTGACAACATGCCACGAGTAAGAATTGGCGCAGCGAGAAAACAACGACACAAGCGGCTTTTGAAGCGAGCCAAGGGGTTTGTTGGCGGTCGAAGCAAGCTCTACAAGACAGCGCATGAAACGCTGCTTCGGGCCGGTGCCAACCGTTTCAGTGGTCGCAAGGAAAAGAAACGCGATTACCGGGCGTTGTGGATCACCCGGCTTAATGCCGCCGCCACCGCGCGCGGCCTGCGCTACAGCCAACTGATCGCCGGGCTGGCCAAGGCCAATATTATTCTCAACCGAAAAAGCTTAAGCGAGATCGCCATATGCGATCCGGCAGCATTTGACGCCATTGCGGCCAAGGCCAAGCAGGCTTTGGCCGTTGCGTAATACCGGGCCCGGGCCGGGAACATGAAAATCTTGAAAGTCTCATGTTCCGTTGGAATATGGCCGGTCTGCCCTGAATGATTCGGTCTTGTGATGCCATCCAAACATCAATGCTCGCGCCCGCTTATGGAGCTTTCTGACGATGGACCTTGCCCAACTGGTCAATGCCGCAGGTGCCGACATCGCAGCCGTCGAGTCTCCTGAACAACTGGAAGCCTTTCGTATTAAGTATCTGGGTGTCAAAGGGCTTCTAAAGCAGGCCAGCGACCATATCAAAAACGTTCCAGCCGATCAAAGGCGTGCGTACGGGCAATCGCTCAACAGCGCCAAACAAAATATTACTGAGGCCTTCCAGCAGCGGAAACTCGCACTTGATGCTCAACCCGCGGCCGTGTCGGGGGTCGATGTCACCGAGCCGGGGCAGGTGCGCTGCGATCCATACCGGCCCGGTGCTCTGCACATCATTCAAGAGAATATTGATGATCTGATTGAGCTATTTGCACGAATGGGGTTTTCCGTGGCGGAAGGCCCGGAACTGGAAGATGAATTCCATAATTTTGAGGCGCTCAACGTCCCGGCTGATCATCCCGCCCGCCATCCTCTGGATAATTTCTACATCGATGCCCCGGCTGGCGATTTGCCGCTGATGCTGCGGTCGCAAACCAGCAATGTGCAGATTCGGGTGCTGGAATCGCAAAAGCCACCGGTGCGTATCATTGCTCCGGGCCGCGTATACCGCCCCGATACGGTGGATGCCACGCATTCATTTATGTTTCATCAGCTTGAGGGTCTTTATGTAGATCGGCATGTGACGCTGGTGGATTTGAAGACGTGCATTGATCTTTTTGCCCGGTCATTTTTTGGTGAATCTGTGCGGACGCGCTTTCGCCCCAGTTTCTTTCCATTCACCGAACCAAGTGCCGAATTTGACGTGCAGTTCACCCATTCAAGCGGGTCGTCCCGATGGGTGGAACTCGGTGGTTGCGGCATGGTCGATCCCAACGTCCTGCAAGCTGTGGGAGTTGACCCGCAGGTTTATTCCGGTTTTGCCTTTGGGTTGGGCATTGAACGAATCGTCATGCGCAGGCATGGCATAGCGGACATCCGTGATTTATTTCAAAATGATGTGCGGTTTCTGCGGCAATTCATTTAGTCTATCCACCTTTCTTCTAATTTCGCATTTGCGGTTTACAACCCGATGACCCCAGCGCATAATAGCGCTGGTAATTTTGGTTGCAACCCATTTAGGGAATTAAACTTATGCCATCCACAATCCCACCAATCGAAGCCGCATTTGCCCACTCAGGCCAGGACAGCCATGCTCATTTTGGATCTCTGCACCATGTGACGGCCATCGCGTCCGATGTGGACGCCAATGTCTATTTCTATGCGCGGATATTAGGTCTGCGACTGGTTAAAAAAACGGTCAATTTTGACGATCCCGGCAGCTACCACCTCTACTATGGTGACTACACGGGAAGCCCCGGCTCGCTGCTGACTTTTTTCGTCTGGCCCGGATCACGGGCGCTATCTGAAAACGGCGCAGTCATTGCGTCAGTTGGTTTTCTCATAGATCGCGGTTCCATGGGACATTGGCGCAGGTATTTGGAGGGCCACGGTGTAACACTTACGGACGATGGGGCTTCGACTGACCGGCTGGACTTTCTGGATTCTGACGGTCTGCTGCTCTATCTGAAAGAAACTACCAACCTACCGGCTGCCAATTCGACGCAGGCAGATCGCGGCTTGATTTTACGTCTTGCGGGCGTCAACTGGTCATGCCGCCGCCCGGAAAAAACGGGTGTCCTCTTCACTCAAGTTCTTGGATACCGGGCCGTGCCTGCAGCGCCGGAAGAACGGCTGGTATCGGCCGATGACCAATCTGTGATTGCATTGCGGCCGGATGAAGTTTTGCAGCGCCCGCGTTTTGCGCCGGGCCAGATTCATCATGTGGCCTTTCGGGCAGCGGATTTGAGGCAGCAGGCGGAAGTAGCCGAGATACTCCGGCAGCGAGGCATTCAGGTTACGCCGGTGCAGAAACGCAAATATTTTGACTCGGTCTACTTTATGGAGCCCGGGGGCGGCATTTGCGAAATAGCCACGGACGGCCCGGGGATGACCGTGGATGAGCCGCTGGGTTCGCTGGGCACCCATTTGTGTTTGCCACCGGCGTTGGAACCGCAGCGCATGGAGATCACCGCCGGCCTGCCACCATTCAATACCTGATGACGCCATCGGCCCGCGGGGCCATTTCAAAACGCTGAGGGATGCATTGAAGCGGGCGGGCCGGTCATTTCCGTTGCCGATGGGGCACCAGAGTGCGCGGCCATCACAACCGTTATCGGCAATCGCGACACGCGGTGGGATGCCTTGTGGAATGCCGCCCTTAAGTCTAATATTCCAGTTGCGTACGGCTGGCCCACCGCAGAGAGCGGACGCAGTTGTTTGCGCGGGCCATGTCACAAACAGGGCGTGATTGTGTTGATATGAGCTTGACGGATTTATCAAAACAGGTTGCGGCACTGGCCAATCGTCTGCGGGCGATTCAAGCCGATCTTGCCGACCAGAACAACGACACCCGTCAGGAATACATGGGTGATGAGATACGCCGCTCATTGGCCGACCTGACGCCTGCCGAGCGGGCTGAGTTTTTAGCTGAACTCGGCGAATGGTTCCCCACCTGGGAGCAAAACATCTCGGCCAGCGATGCCCCAGCCAACGCCGCAAAGGTGGTGACGCAGATGGATCAACAGGAATTGCAGGACCCCGCGTTTTTAACCAAGCGTCTCTGCGATCTGGCGCCGCAGTTATCCGCGAGCCAGCGCGACGCGGTAACCGCGATGCTGGCGCAGGCAGGCCTGACCGATGGCGGTAAGACGGATTGGCCCGCTGAGCCGCTGACCAAGCTTGCCGCCCGTCTGCAGTTTGACGAACAAGTGCCTGTCAATGCCGGTCATGTGCTGGAATTGCTGCGTATGTTAAGTGAATTTTCATTAAGTGTGGAGCAGATCGCGTGGAATATGTTCAAGGCGATGGCTCCCAATACCAGCATCAAACGCTCCGCTCCGCTGCAGAAACTGCTGGCGGGGTTTCTGGTCGGTGATCCCGATGTGCCTCGCGGACAGGTCAGCCAGGAAGTTGAGCGCCTGCGAAAAGTAAATGCCGCACTCCTTTCGTCGGTTGGACATGCCAGCCGCCAGTTTGCCCAGCGTTATGCCGCAAAATTCAGCCCGGCCGAAATTGAAGCGGCTGTCCGCACGGGCCCCAAAAAGATGTTTTCCGGTTTTGAAATTCTGTGCTGGAAAAAATACACCGAATTGGCAGCGGATGGTCTGGATGAAGCCGCCATTGATCACGAAATACGTGAAATTGTCCGGCAGTTTGTGGAAAGTGTCATCTGACGCGGCCTTTTGGGGAAAGGATACCCACTGATGGATTCCGTATATTTCAGCGAGGGATTGTTTCTTCAGCCGCACCATCTGCAGTTGTTGCAGCGTAATGTGTATGCGCGTGTGGCCGACATACGCACGTCCGTTAATGATTTTCCCTATGGACTTATTGAATCGCTGGTGTCGGCTGAGAGCCTGAAAAATCTGCTGGTGAAGTTTGATCAATTATGGGCGGTGATGCCCAGTGGCCTGGAGGTGCGGTTTCCGCAGACGACCGACCTGCCGAGCCTGAATATTAAAGATGCGTTTGAAAGTTCGACCAATCCCATCACCGTTCTGCTGGCCGTTCCTCTGTGGTATACGGATCGCGCTAATGTGCTGGAAGGCGATGCGGACTACCGGATTAAAAGCCAATACCGCGCATCGGAACTGCAGATACCGGATGAAAATTCAGGGGCCAATCCGCAACCCATTGCGATACGGCGCATCAACGCGCGGCTGATTATCGAAGGGGACGACACCAGCGATATGGAAACGTTGCCGCTGCTGCGAATTGTCCATGGGACTGGCGATGACGTGGGCCTGCCCCGGCAGGATTCGGCCTTCGTGCCGCCATGCCTGATACTTCGCGGGTCAGTGTTGTTGCGTGAATGCTTCCGTGAATTTGCCAATCAGGTGGAAGCCAGCCGGGCGGAACTGGCCCTGCAGTTGGGGCGTGGTGGTTTTGCCATTGATACCATGCGTGGCGCCCAGTTTGAACAGGCCCTGCGTCTGCGTACACTTTCGGCGTATGCCTCGCAGTTCAGCTTGATGCTGCGTCGTCCCACCCTGACTCCCTTTGAAATTTATGCCCAGGCCAGGCAGATGCTGGCGGAACTTTCATCACTGTATCCCGACCAGCCGCAGATATTTGCCGCTCCGGCGTACAACCATGACAAGCCGCTGGGTGCCATTGTTGAAATAATGGATAAGATTCGGTCGTTGCTGCGTGGGGCGGTGGCCGCCCGGTTTCTCAAGGCGGAATTTAAATTTGATGCTGCCACCAAGATGTTTCAGGCCGCCCTTACGGATGAGCAATTGTCGGCACCGACAGAATACTTCATCGCCGTCCGCACCCGTGAAGACCCGCTGGCGGTTGCCAAGCTGGTGGAAAATCAGGATCAGTTCCAGGTGGCGGCACCGAGTATGGTAGGGCGCCGCATCTTCGGTCTGAAATTGCAGGAAGAACGCTATCCGCCCGTGGAATTGCCGGCCCAGGCGGGGTTGAATTATTTTCGCGTCAATCGGGGCGAGAGCCAGCGGATGTGGGAAAAAATTAAGGAAGAGAAAGGCATAGGTATACGGTGGCTGGGCGTTGAAACAACCGACTATGCCGTTACCCTGTACATGACAATGCCGGGTTAAGCGCAGCCGCCGCATCAACCGGGCATGTACGATAGGATTTCAGGTGAATGGCCGATATGACATTATCCGAACTTATTGAACCGATTCTGCAATACATGTGCCGATTGAACCGGTCGGCACGCAATGGTGCTCAACTCGATGCCGACCAGATTCGACTGGAACTCAAAGGATTGCTGACGCAGGCGAAAACGCAGGCCGGCGGCGGGGGCCTCTCGGAGCCGTTTTCTAAAATCGAGCTGCCGTTGGTATTTTTTCTGGACTTCACCATTAAGGAGGGGCAATACAACATTTCGCGTAAGTGGAAAGAAATGGCATTTGATTACAACGAGCTTGGTGGCGACGAGAAGTTTTTTGATCTGCTGGAGGAAACGCTCAAGGAGTCCGGCAAGGCGGCAGACGAACGATTGGCCGTTTTCTACGAACTTCTGGGTTTGGGTTTTTCCGGCTGGTATGCAGGGCAGCCGGAATTCCTGCGTAAAAAGCAGAAGGAAATTTATGCGCGCATCGCCGGCGTCGCTCCGGAAACAGACAGCCGGAAAATATGCCCCGATGCCTATGATCACGTGAATTCAGAAAACCTCATCGAACCTCCCGGTGCGCGACTGCTGGCTTTCGGGGTGGTGCTGGTGGTTTGCATTCTGGGATTGTTCATTGCCAATATATATCTTTACCACCAGAGCGCAGATGCCCTGAACCAGTCGCTTGATGCGATATTGCATCTCAAAGGAACCCATTGATAAACCGGCGTGTAATGATGTGTGGATTGCTGCTTTAAGATCATGAGTTGATATGAATTTGTTATTATTACTTCAGACCATGTCGCCCAACTCCAAAATGGGATTCGCTGCCGGCGGCGCGGCCGTGGTCATCGGCGTGCTGGCGGTAGTGTTTCAGAACCATCTGGTGTTTTTACTTCTGCTGCTGGGCCTGGCGATTCTGGCGGTGGTGAGTTTTCTGCTGGTGCGTGTGCTGCTCAAGGCCATAGCCAAACGCAAAGCCAAACCCATGGAACAAAGTATTTCGGGTAATCTCTCGGCGGCGCCCAGTCAGGTGAGCGGAGCCAAAAAACTGGCGGATCTTGAAAGCCTGCGTCGGTCATTTCAATCGGGTGTGGGCCGATTTAAAGCAGCGGGCAAGGACCTCTACAGTCTGCCATGGTATGTGCTTGTGGGGCAACCGGGTTCCGGCAAGACGGAAGCCATCCGCCATTCGGCCATCGGTTTTCCGCCGGGATTGCAGGACCAGTTGCAGGGGGCGGGCGGTACCATCAACATGAATTGGTGGTTTACCAATCATGCCATTATTTTAGATACCGCCGGCCGCCTGATGTTTGAAGAAGTGGCACCGGGTGCGACGAGCGAGTGGGAGGAATTTCTCAAGCTTTTGCGTACCAGCCGCCCCAATTGCCCGATCAATGGCATGCTGCTGGTGATCCCGGCTGAGAGTCTGCTGACGGATACGGCGGATGTGATTGCCAAAAATGCAGGTAAGATCGCCCAGCAATTGGATATGATCCAGCGGACGCTGGGCGTGCGGTTTCCAGTATTTGTGCTGGTGACCAAGTCCGATTACCTCACGGGCTTTAACCAGTTTTTTGACGATCTTACCGATCCGCAACTTCAACATCAGATGATGGGTTGGTCCAATCCGGCTCCTCTCGATGAACCATTCAAGATGGAAGCCGTTGACGCTCATCTGCAGGAGGTGCGGCGTCGCTTGATTGAACGTCGGCAGCGTCTCCTGCGCGATCCGGTGAACACGGAAGACGCCAACTCACGGCGTCTGGATCAAGTCGATGCGCTTTTCGCGCTTCCCGATGCGGTAGCCAAAATTGCCCCGCGTCTGCGCCAGTATCTGGAGACCATTTTCGTGGCGGGGGAATGGTCGCCCAAGCCGCTGTTTTTGCGGGGTATCTATTTCACGTCGTCCATGTCGGATGGAAAGACGCTGGATGCGGATCTGGCTCAGGCCCTGGGCATATCCGTCGACGCACTGCCGGCCAGCGGAGTGTGGCGACGCGATCGAGCTTATTTTCTTAAAGACCTGTTCCTGCAGAAGATTTTTCGGGAAAAGGGCCTTGTCACCCGTGCGTCCAATGCCATGAAACTCCAGCGGCAGCGTAAAATCGCGGTAATTGCGGCGGGGTTCATGACCGTATTGATCCTGCTGGCGCTCACCTGGTATGGATTTCATCAATTCAAAGCCGGCGTGGATAACCAGCGGGAATACTGGCACAACGCGGCGGTTATATACCGATCCCCCAATCGCAATTATCTCAATGTGGTCAGACGGGATCGCCATTCCCTTGGTGGTCTAAAATTCAAGTATGTGGGGCGAACCGAGCGGGTAGCCGGGCAACCTCTGGCGGCCTTTTTTGCCCGGGGCTTGTTGCTGGTGGGTAAGCCAATCCGCATTCCCCTGATATTCCGGCCCGTCGCCATCATCGGAGGTACCGTTAACGCACGCCGGATTGAGGCGTACCGGACGATGTTCAACCACAGCATTGTTGCACCGCTGGTGGCTGCCGCTGAAGCCAAATTGCTGGCCCCGCCCGCCTCCGCGGCACCGCCACCGAAAGCCGCCAGTGCACAAACCCGGGCGCTTATTGAGTTGCTGAATATCGCCCGGGCCCATTACGAGGGATTGAAGAAAATCTCGGTCATCGCGGAAAGCCAGCGTCTGAACGATCTGGCACGCTTTGTGCTTTCACCCGATGATTACCATGCTTGGAAGATTTATCAGGCAGACTCCATTACGCAGGCCCTGAAAGAGCTTTATCAATCGGGTCGGCAATGGCCACCGGCCAATTTATCGCTGGCCAGCAGTCGGAAGTTTTACCGCGCATTGCGTATGGGCATGATGCATACCATAGCGGTGTGGAATCAGAGGGCCGAATCGGGTAACGCCTCACTGGCCCGGATACTGGCATTAAAAAACCAACTGCAGGCATTTAATCAGACGGAAAAGCAACTTATTAAATGGTCATCCAATTATCAATTCAGCACTTCAGCATCGGCCGGTACCATCGCGTGGAATAAAGTATCGCATCTGATGACGGCGCTGACAGCGATGTATCAGAAACTTCATACTTCGCTGGCGGCTGTTCCGCGGGATCAAACCCTGCTGGAGCAGTTTCAAGCGTCGGCCTCTCGCCTCATCACACGCCGCAAGGAGGCGCTGGCCCTGTTGACCCGCAGCACGCAATGGATTGATGCGCTGAGTTTAAACAAGGTATCGGCCGCTGCATCCCTTTCCCGTGCCTTAAACGGAAAGCTGCCGCCCAACGGGCATGCTGATCTGGTGGCGGCCCGTCAGTATCTGCAGGCCGTTGATGCTTCGGCCCAATCACCGCTGGCCGCGGCTGCCGACGAATTGAAGTCAATTGATCTGCGCGATCTGCATATGATGCATTTGCATCGCGAAATTACGTGGCGGGGGCGCATATATGAGGCCATCGAACATGTACTCACCGCGCCCGCCGACCCCACGGACATTCTTTCCACGGGGCCGTGGTTGACACAGTTCCAATCTAAAGTACAGCGTATCCATCAGGCGGCCGCGTCGCTGCTCACGCTGGTGCTCAAGGCATATCCGGACGGTGCACGGTTTAATAAATTGGCAGTGGATGCGTCCCTTACGGGATTATCCGTCGTGCAGGCGCACCGCCTGGGTTCGGTCATTGAAGTTGCTACCCGCACCCATTACGCCGGTGCGACCGAGCTTGAGCATCTCGTGGCGCAGGCGGCGGCCAGGCAGCATTCACCTTTGCCACGGCGCCCGGCTATTGCTTTGATGTCCGCATCCGGTAAGCCATTCAACCCGGCGTTTGATGTGCAGGTCGGCGGCGGTTTGATTGAAGCCTGGAGTGCAATGGGGCGATACATTCAGCCTCACTCGGGCGGCGGAACCGGTACCGCTTCTATCTTCGGTGCCGCTCGCCTCGTGCCGCGTTATCAAAGTTCCAATGCGGCCTATCAGGCGTACCGGCAAGCTTATTTGCAGTATTGGTCCGGTATTGTTTCTGATCAACTGCAGGTTGGTTCGGTCCCATGGCGCAGCTTCTATTCAAGTGTGTCAACGCTGCAGACCGGGCGTCTGTATGCCAACTTGATCAAACTGGGGTTGCGTGTGCACGCAGCGCTGGAAAGCGTGCCGGTCGATGCTGCCCGGAAGGCTTATCTTAGAGACATATTGACGTCCATCTCTACCGGGTTAAAGCAGTTAAACAGCCCCGTCCAGCAGCGGGCGTGGCGGAAAGTTTTGCGTCGATGGATGCAGGTAAGTTCTGACCCGCTTCAGGCGCGGGCGCAACTGCTGACGGAGAAGCCGCTCAGCCTGTATCGTCGCTACGTTATCCGTACCGGGCAGTCTTCATCCTTTGCCCGGTTGTATTTGTCGTCCTTGACATTGGCAGGTTTCCAAGCCTTGGCCGACAACGCGCTGGCACGGGCGGACGCCATCCTCACCCGCCTGCGTCAAAAGCCGGCGTTTCCGCTGTTTATACCTGCCGATGGCGGGCGGCCAAGTACCCAATTTTCGGCGGCCACCATTCAACAGTTCGCAGCCAACATCGATGCTCTTCCGGTATCCATCAAGCGCATGTCGGCGCAGACGCCCGATTCGGCTTTGAATCAATTGCTCCGCCAGATGCAGGGGCAGGTGTCATATTCGGTATTTGGTTTGACAACGCCGCAAATTGTCACCATCCGAAAAATTCTTGCCGCCCTTCACGGGGTGTCCGGTAAGCCGCTCACCTGCCGCATACAGGTGTCGGCGAAGGACAAACTTGACGCGGCCGACAATACCGCACAGGTCATCTGGCCTTTTATGACCATCACCGATGCGGGGCGGGTGCTGGGAGTGGTGAGTTTTCGGTCGCCAGCGGCCAATTCGCTCGGTCGGATTGTCATACCCGGTGGCCAGACGCAGAACCTTAAGCTGAAGTTTTATGAATCAGATCCCAATTCAACTCCGGCTCCCAAACCCAACCATGAGCTCACCTTCACAGGCCCTTGGGCCCCGCTCCAATGGTTGTATCTCTATCATGCTGCATCATCCGATGGAAAACATTGGCGCGTTGTGATTCAGACGCGAGATCAATTTAAGACCGTCCGAAAACTGGTGGTGTCGTTGAGCTTTTCCAGGCCGCTGCCGCGCATTGCTGCCTGGCCCAGGGCCCATGCGCCCTGACATGCTGGGTACGGCCGTTGTGCAAACTATGGAATACGGATGACTTTTTTCTCTAAACTCACTGCTCGTATCATGCAGCCGAAAATCGGGGCTGCGGAATTGAGTTTTTATGTAATTGGCAAGCATCCCGGCTGGGATGATCACATGCCGGATATTGGCGCGGATAATCCGGAAGTTCTTGATTTCAAACAGCGGTTTTATGTCGAGGCGCTGGCCGGAAACATTAATTCCGGGGCGTGGAAACACCTTCCCGAGCCCGAACTGCTGCCCGAGTTTAATCATCGCTTCGTCTACTGGCACGCCGATGTGGTGATGCACGGCGCCATCTGGGCATCCCGTGACGGCAAGGGACGCACACTTTTTCCCCTGATCGGCATGGTGTTTTCCCGAGGCTTGAATCCCCGCGTTATCGCGGCAGCATCGTCGGCTGTGCTGGATGCCTTTCGAGCATCCAGTCTGCGGCAACCCACCGCTGAGGGCTTAATCGCCGCCGTCAAGGTGGCCAATGATTCGCTGGCCTCCCTGCTTCCGCAAACGCCGATGATGGATCAACTCATTCCTCCATTAACCGGAACGCAGGCGGGGGAATTGCTTCGCCTGGCAGGTGATGATCAGCATCGCGCTCGCATGATCTACGCTCTGCAGCGGTCAGTGCAACATGTCAAGGCCAATGCGGCCAGCCGCGGTGATGACTTCTATGAAACGCTTAGACTGCCGTCCGTGGCAGGTGACGCGCCGGTTGCGTCGGGGAGCCATCTGCCGGTGGATTGGCCGGCATGGTGTCTGGCACACATCGGGCGAAGGGTGCCGATATTAGCCGTTGCGTACGAAGGGCGGCCGGATAATCGATTTACCGACGTCATCATCGGTGCCATAAAGCCGACGAGCATATTTCCTCTGCGTGCCAGCCGTGAAAAAATTCCGCTCTGCTCCGACATCCCATTCGCTATGGACAGCGCCTTCCTGAATGCCTGTGAAGCGTATGACAAGGCCTGTATGCAAGTGGGTGACGCACCGGCTCCGGTTCTGCCCATAAATTAAGCCTTGTTTTGGGCCTTGACCAGACTGGTTATCACACGCGCCTTGGCGCATATTTCGTCGTATTCCTGTGCAGCATCACTGTCGGTGACAATCCCCGCTCCAGCGTGATACGCGAAGCGATCATCTTCCCAGATGGCCGTACGAATGGCGATATTAAAACTTCCCACCCCGTTCCGCATCCAACCTATATTGCCGCAATAAAGGCCACGCGCATAGGGTTCCAACTCGTCAATGATGTTCATGGCCCGGATTTTTGGTACTCCGGTAATCGATCCGCCCGGCAACATTCCACCCAAAATATCACCCCAGCTCCGGCGGCTTTCGCCGCGGACGGTCGCATATGTCTGCCAAACGGAAGGCAGGCATTCCAACTGCCGTTCGGCGACAATGTGCACCGATCCGATCTGGCATACACGGCCAAGATCATTCCGCAGCAAGTCCAATATCATGGCCAGCTCGGCCCGCTCCTTGGGGCTCTGCAGCAGATGCTCGCTGGAAAGCCTGTCCTGCAACGGGTCCCTTTCATCCCGCGGACGTGTCCCTTTGATGGGGCAGGTGGTGAGAGCATCGCCATGTCTGGCTAGAAACAATTCTGGCGAAGTGGAACATACCGCCCGCCGGCTGCCGCCGATGTAGGCAGAATAGCGGCCCGGGCTTGCGCTAAACATGCTGGCCCAAAGGGCCAGAGGATCGGTCGCGTGGCCGTTCCATCGGCGACTGATATTAATCTGGTATATATCCCCATCGGCTATGTATTGCTGCGCCCGACGCACGGCCGCCATATAGTCCTGCCCATCCGGCCACTGGAGGCCCGTTATGACCGCCGGCGGCAGGGGCGCCTCACGGGCCGCAGCCGTCAGATGAGATTTCATTTCTTCCATGGCAGAATCATCCACCGGGGTTGCCGTGTAACCCGTCACCAGTTGCCAGCATCCGGACCCAATGTAAATATAGTAATTCCGATAGCATCGGAAACGGGCCAGGTTATCCGTCCGGCCGTCGGCTGGCCATTCAAGTTGCCGGCCCGCGTCATAGGTGATGTAGCCAATCCAACCCACACCTTCGGGCGGCGTCGTTGGCCCATGGTCGGCACACATGGATTCCATTTCATCGCACAGCAAGCCGAGGCCTTCGCGCATGGACGCGGCTGGCAGGCTGGAGCCGGCCTGCACGCCGGACATACATCGGCTGCCGGTGCGGCGCGAAAGCTCGCAGTGATTTCCATTCATATCCAGCGACAGATCGACCAATGGATGGGCCGCAATGACGGCATGGCCCGTCCATCCGGCGGTAAGAATCGCTATCTCGCAGCCCGCGCTGTGAAGCCGCCGGGCCAGTTGGTTGATCGTTGCCGGGGCGCGATATTCGATTGGGTCACTGAAATAAATGCTATCCGTCGCCATTGACTCCGGTTCTTCAACATTCCCGTCCCAAGCATCCACTTGAATCCCCGCAATTCAGACAAAGCTGGCGGATGCCGATACACTGTTCCGCGGCGGTGGAGTACGAAGCGTTAGCCTAGACGCGAGGAAAAGGAATGTCCAACAATGGGGCTGGTTCGTCCCCAAAACTCAGGCGTGAAGCCGGAATCATCGGGTTGCTGTATGCCAGTCTCGGCGCCATTATCGGTTCTGGATGGCTTAAAGGGCCGCTCAACGCCGCGGTGCATGCCGGCCCGCTGAGTCTGTTTTCATGGCTCATCGGGGGCGGGGCGATTTTGCTGCTCGCCGTGGTATATGCCGAACTGGCCACGCTTTTTCCCAGGGCGGGGGCTGTCGTACATTTTCCTCGCCTCAGCCATGGCTCCCTGCTGGCCAGAATTTGGAGCTGGATATTATTTTTAGCATACGTCAGTGTGGCACCGGCTGAAGTGGTTGCCTCGCTGAACTATCTGGATGTGATGCTAAGGCGTTTTTCCATTCATTGGATTCCGCCATTTCTATATAAAGGTGCCGACGGGGCCCATCTTCTCACCGGCACGGGCATTATCATCGCGATCGCCCTGCTCGGGGTTTTCACGTTGCTCAACTTTCTGGGTATTAAATGGGCCATGCGCATCAGCAACACCGCCGGCTGGTGGAAGTTGGCGATTCCTCTGCTCACGGCCGTCATGCTGCTGACGGCAGGGCATCATTGGCAGAACTTTCATATCAATCCGGCCGACAGCCGATCGCAGATCGAGGGTATTTTCACGTCTTTAAGCACGGCGGGTGTGCTGTTCAGTTTTCTGGGGTTCAGACAGGCGGTAGAGTTGGCCGGTGAAAGTTCCAACCCCAGACGCAATATTCCCATCGCAGTGGTGGGGTCGGTGCTTATCGGACTGCTTATTTATTTATTATTGCAGGCGGGGTTCATCGCCTCGGTTGATCCGCATACGCTGGCAACCACCGGTTGGGCCAAGCTCACCACCGCCGGGTATCTGGCGCAATTCGGTGCTGCCCCACTGGCCGCCGCCGCCCAGGCGCTGGGCCTGATCTGGCTTACCTGGATACTGTATGTCGATGCGGTCATTTCACCCGGAGGAACCGGATTCATCTACATCACCACCTCCGCCCGTGTCATTTCCGCCATGGGTTCCGATGGGCTTATTCATAGAGTGTTCACCCGGCTTAGCCGCAATGGCGTCCCGTGGGTGGCGGGTATTCTCGCTTTTGCGGTGGGTGTGATATTTCTTCTTCCGCTGCCAAGCTGGTCGCAACTGGTGGGCTACATTTCATCCGTCAGCGTCCTGTCCTATGGCATTGGTCCGGTGGTGCTTATTTCGCTGCGCAAATTAATGCCTGAAACGCAATACCCGCGGGCGTTCCGTCTGCCAGCGGCCCATATTCTGGCACCGGTCACGTTTATTATTTCCAACCTGATGATTTACTGGTCGGGATTACGCACCCTGGGAATACTCATGATCGCCCTGGCATTTATCTTCACCGTCTTTATGGCATGGCGGCTGATCAACGGTCTGTCGGTGCGGGCGTTGGCGTGGCGCAGCACCTGGTGGGTGTTGCCATATTTTCTCGGCTTGCTGCTGCTGGATTTCATAGGGCCGCATCACTTGGTGGGGGGCACTAATTTAATTCCCTTTCCTTACGATACATTGGTCGTCGCGGCGTTCAGTCTGGCAATCTTCTACCTTGCTGTGCATAGCACCGTATCGGTTGAAGAATTGGAAACCTACATCGCCACCCAGGAAATTTAGTTGAGCATGGCGCTATGAAAACAGCCCGGCTTCCTGCATTCACCCTGCCCGATAACGTAATGCATGGAGCGGGTCGATACAAAGATTATTGTGGGCGATTGCAGAAGCGTACCGGCCGATTGTTCCGACAATGCCTTTGATCTGATCGTTACGTCACCGCCCTATGCGGATATGCGAAAGGGCACGTATGGCAGGTGTGTTGCTTCAGTCGGAAGTGGAGGAACGGGCTTTTGGCATATGAGATAAAACTTTGCCGTGTGCAAGCGGTCCGCAAATGTCCAATAGCCCGCCACGTCGTAACTACACCGGGGATGAAAAGATGGCCGTTCTTCGGGAGGCACTGATCGAGAAAGTCAGCATTTCCCATGTGTGTCAAAAACATGGCATCACACCGGGTAGGTTCTACGCGTGGCAGAAGAAACTCTTTGAACAGGGTTCTGCCGTTTTCAATGGCGTTGCCACAGCCGCACGGCAAACTGGAATGCCTTCGGCCTCAATCAATGGGGATTGAAAGGTCAAGCCCGGTATGCCAGAATCGCTATTGCGGTAGCTGCTGCAGCGGTGCAGCAGCACTGTATTCGTAATAATTTATTGATACGGGCGTACCCCCAGAAAGCTTGATCAGTGTGTTAGCCTGCCCACGGTGATAGGTGCCATGATCAAGCGCGTGGATTATCAGTTCAGACAGGGGCAAAATAAATTCCTGGCCGCGTGAGTTTTTATATTTAATCGGTCGATGGATACTCGCTTGTGGCTGGGATCTGATAAAACTGATAAATTCTTTATGCAGAACCGGCCAGCGCTGGAAGAGGCTCTCGCGGGTGGGGTAGGTCCCTGCATCCGGCAGTTTCGCTGGACTATGCCCCTGCCACCGCTGCAGCCATATCCATTGTGCACCCATCACGTGTACCAGCAATTGGTGTAAAGAGCCAAATGAAATACCGCGATCCTGATAATATTCCGTATCAGTAGTTGACCTAGCCGCCGCTATGATTCGCTCATCACCCCATTGCATGAATTGGCTTCTGCGGACAAGGTCATCCGCCAATGTCCGGGTATTCATGGCGCTATCACTCCTTGTTTTTGCTCTCTCCGTCATCAGCATCAGTCGGGCAAGCTGTCACGCACTCTCTTGCCGACAGCCATCACCATACCAAAGAATGACTCTTTGACCAATTTCACCCTTGCTATTTTCCGGGGAGACCCACAAGGGCGGGCCACCCCATTGATTTTGATGACAGGGTGGCTGAGCGTTTACTGCCTTTCCAATAACATGCTGCAACTTTCACCATGAAAGCGCGTGTCCAGTTAGGGCAGCGTGTCTTGCTGGGGAGTATGGAATATGGCGGTACTGGTAAATTGACGGCAGTGCATGAGGTTCCTGGCGCTGGCGGGTCTGCAGACGTGGGGTGCGGCGTCGGCCTCGGCATATATGCGAATGGGGCCTGATACGCTGGAACCGTGCAACGTATTTCCCCAATACAAAAGCCAAGTGCGATTTTATGTGCGCGGTAATTATCGTTATTGTGACAGCAATGACATTCCAGATCACAGAGTGGGCAGATTCCCCGATCGTGGATGCCCGAATGCCATTCGTCCGCAGAATTTTCATTTTCGCATGCCGCTGCACCCGCACCCGGCATCGGAGCGGGTTGCCCTGCACAACTGGGTGATCTTCGGCGTGGGGCTTGATGGTGTGGTGTTTGACCCTGGCACTGCAGGTTTTTGGCACCATGAGCGAGGTTCAATCTGGAACAGCAATCTGCTCACGGGCTTCGGTAATCTCGGCCTCGATGCCAGCCATGGACATGTGCAGCACAACGGTACGTATCACTACCATGGTGTTCCAACTGAACTCATTCGCTCGGTGCACGGCTGGGGCAAGGTGACGCTGGTGGGCTATGCGGCCGATGGTTTTCCGATTTACGGTCCGTGGGGTTACGCACGGGCGCGGGGCGCACACAGCAGAGTGCGGCTTTTGTTGCCCAGTTACCGTCTCAAGCGTGGAGATCGGCCCAACCCGCCGGCAGGCCCCGGTGGCAGATATGACGGTCGCTATACCGGTGATTTTGAATATGTTGCCGGTGCGGGCGAATTGGATGCCGCCAATGGGCGATTTGGTGTAACACCAGAGTACCCGGATGGCACATATTACTGTGTTACTACCTATAAATTTCCATTTATAAGCCGCCTATTTCGCGGGCGACCAGACCCCAGTTTTTATAAACATCCCGGCAGGCGGCATCATGCTGGAGCGCACGGCACTGACCGATGGCGCAGACCGGATCGTGGCAGAAGGCGTCCGCCCTTTGGCCCGTTCAACACTTAACGGTTTGGCGTAAGTGACAAGATGCCGCCCGGGGGTGTCGGCGGCGGCGTCAGGTAAACCTTAATTTTGGTGTGGGCATTGGGTGCCAGCGCCAGTTGCAGACGAATAGCATTCTTATTAACACGGAATCGTGGATGTAATTTAGAAAATAGCGACTCATCCTCACCAGAGTGGCCGTCGGCCCGACGCCTTGTATCCGGAGCATTTCCGGCCCATCGCTGCCTTGCTATTACTTGGACAGACTCCTAGTCCATCAGCCCATAGTGTGATACGATTCTGCGTCAGCATGAGGACATGAGTTTCTCGTAGATGCACGAATTGCGATCGCACTTTAGGAGTTAAAATCGTGGCAACAGCAAACACGCGTGTGGGCTTAATCGGCTTGGCCGTCATGGGTAAAAATCTGGCGTTAAATATTGCCGATCATGGCTTTGATATTGCCGTTTTTAATCGAACCACCAGCGTCACGGATGAATTCATTAAAGAAAATCCAATCACACCCGGTAAATTAATCGGGTGTCAGTCGTTAAGGGAATTTGTGGCCGCCATTGCCCGGCCTCGGGTCGTTGTGGTGCTGGTAAAGGCTGGGCCTGCGGTGGACAGCATTGTTCAGCAATTGATTGAAGCTGGCTTGGATGCGGAAGATATTGTGGTGGATGCCGGCAACAGTTTGTGGACCGACACGATTCGCCGCGAGAAGGAGTACGCCGGAAAAATCAAATTCTTCGGCTCGGGTGTTTCCGGTGGGGAACTCGGTGCCCGTTTTGGTCCATCGCTTATGCCGGGTGGTGATCCCGCCTCATGGAAGCATCTTGAGCCGATTTGGAAGGCGATTGCCGCCAAAGTGGATGCGAAGACGGGCCAACCCATTCCCGGTGCCGAGCCTGGAAAACCAGTGCAGGGCGGTGTGCCGTGCACGGCCTATCTCGGGCCCAATGGTGCGGGGCATTATGTCAAAATGGTACACAACGGCATCGAATATGTAGATATGCAACTCATCAGTGAAGCCTATTTTCTATTGCGATCTCTGCTGGGACTCAAGCCTGATGAACTTTCAGCAATCTTTTCTGACTGGAACCGGACCGAGCTTGATTCCTACTTGATTGAAATCACCGCCGATGTCCTGCGGCAGAGGGACCCGCGCAACAAGAGGAAATTTCTGGTGGATGTGATTGTCGACGCCGCAGGTCAAAAAGGCACGGGTAAGTGGACGGCGTCCAACGCCCTGGACATGGGCATTCCGGCGAATTCCATTGCAGAAGCGGTTTTTGCCCGCTGCATGAGCGCCATCAAGGGCGAGCGGCTGATTGCCTCTAAAAAACTGCGAGGTCCAACTATTAAAAAATTACGTGCCGGTACAGCCGTCATTGAGGCCATCCGTCAGGCGTTATATTGTTCAAAAATCTGTGCCTACGCCCAGGGATTTCAGCTTATGCGCGAGGCTCAGAAGGAGTATAACTGGAAGCTGGATTTTGGCACCATAGCGTCCATCTGGCGTGGCGGTTGCATCATTCGGGCCAGGTTTCTCCAGAAGATTACCGATGCATATCAGATCAATCCCCAGTTGGTCAACCTGCTGATGGACCCGTACTTCCGCAAAGAGATACGTAATGGTCAGGACGACTGGCGCAAAGTGATTACACTGGCAGTCCAGCAAGGTATTCCAGCACCGGCCTTTATGTCTGCCTTGGCATACTACGATGCATATCGTTCGGCTGTGCTGCCGGCGAATCTGATTCAGGCCCAACGCGATTACTTCGGAGCCCATACGTATGAACGGCTGGATTCGCCTTCCGGTGAATTCTTCCATGTGGATTGGCCCGCCGCCAACAGGCCCGAGCTCAAAGTCTGATCGGACTTCCGGGCTGTTGCGCCTGCAGCGGTTGGCCGAAATGAGTTGAAAATGACCATCAGCGTGATCCGCCACGGTATGCGAACGCAAAGAATAATTCGGAAAAGTGTCAAAAAATTTTGTTTTCGGGTAAAATCGAGCGATGCATTAATCATGGATTTTTGAATTGGAGAATGCTTTGAACGATACCCCGGACATCGTCCTGGTGCATGGCTTCCCTCTTGACGAAGGTATGTGGGCCGACCAGGTAAAGTTTCTGCAAGCATTTGGCGCCCGAGTTTTTACACCTAACTTGCCTGGTTTTGGTTCACGCCCGGGAAATCCGGCGCATCGCTGTTCCATCAGTGCCTTTGCAGAAGATATCCATCAGTACATCATCCGCAATTGTACGCCGCCGTGCATTATTGGGGGGTTTTCAATGGGGGGATACGTGGTATTGTCGCTGCTGAATCGATTTGGCAAAGATGCTTGCGCCGCCATATTAATGGATACCCATCCCGCCGCCGATTCACCTGAAACCCGGCAGGGGCGGTTGCAATCCATCAGCCGTCTGCAGTCGGTGGGGGTCAAGACCCTTGTGGATGAAATGCTTCCTCGGCTCTTGTCGCCCGCGCCTTCGCCGCAGATACGCGACCGTGTGGCGGGCATAATTGAACGGCAAAATCCCATTGGCATGATTCAAGCGCAGATGGCGGCCGCCATGCGCATAGATCAGACCGATCATCTGCACAAAATCACAATTCCATGTCTGGTGATGGGCGGGACATGGGATGCCATCACCCCTCCGGAGATGATGAAAATCTGGCAGTCCAAAATAGGCCGATCCCGCTGGGTGGAAATCCCCAATGCCGGGCACTTAAGCCCGATGGAAGCGCCGGACCAAGTCAATCAAGCCATTGGTTCTTTTATTACAGAAATAACAAGCGCAGGCCGGTAGGGCGGTCGCCCTGCGCACCAGTGCCTTAGTTTATGTTGGGCTGGCCTCCGACGGCCGCATCCGCCGGCCGATGGGCGGCCCCAAGACTGCTGGGTCGCTGATGTTTTTTCCGCCCGTTCAGGTAAGCATCCAACTGGCGCAGGGCTTGCTTGATTCGCATCTCGTTTTCCACCAGCGCGATTCGTACATACCCCTCGCCATTCTCGCCAAAGCCGCGGCCCGGGGCTACCGCTACTTCCGCGTGTTCAACCAGACGTAATGCAAAGTCAATCGTGCCTTCACCTGCAAGGTGCTGTGGCTCCACCTTGGCCCATACAAACATGCTGGCACGCGGAGCTTCCACTTCCCAGCCCAGTTTCTTCAGACCGGCAACCAGTACATCACGCCGCTTCTGATATACCAGGCTCTGGGCTTGAACAAAATCATCACCCTTACGCAGAGCCAAAATGCTGGCGATTTGAATCGGGGCAAAATGCCCGTAATCGTAATACCCTTTGATGGTTGATAATGCCCGCACCATCTCACTGTTACCGCAGCAAAAGCCAACCCGCCAGCCGGCCATATTGTACGGTTTGCTCATAGTGGAAAATTCGACCCCCACATCTTTGGCACCCTGCGTAGCAAGGAAAGATGGGGCTTGATAATTGTCAAAACACGTTTCTCCATATGCAAAATCATTAATCAGCAGCACGCCATATTGCCGCGCCAGGGCCACCGCCTGCTGATAAAATAGCGGCTCGACGGTCATGGCTGCCGGATTATGCGGATAATTCAGGATAACTAGCTTGGGGCGTGGAAATAAATTGCGAAGTACCTGTTCAATCCGCTCCAGAAACGCTTCATCATTACCCAGTTTTACGCTGATGACGTTGCCGCCTGCCAAGGCTACGGCGTAGACGTGAATGGGATAGGCAGGATCACCAACTACGACCGTGTCACCGGCACCCAACATGGCAAGCATCAGATGCGAAAAACCCTCCTTGCTGCCGATGGTGACCACCACCTCTTTTTCCGGATCCAGTTCGACACCATATTTACGCTTGTATTTCAGTGCCACTTCACGTCGCAGGTTGAAGAGTCCTACGCTGGCCGAATAGCGATGGTTGCGGGCGTCATGGGCGGCCTCTGAGAGTTTTTCAACCACAAAGTCGGGCGATGGATCAATGGGATTGCCCATGCCTAGGTCGATAATGTCGTGCCCTGCACGCCGTTTTTCCGCCTTCAGCGCATTGAGCCTTGCAAATAGATAAGGGGGCAACCGCTGAATCCGGCTGGAAACCGGAATTGTAAATGGTGCATCTGATCCACCGGCCATAATTAACGCCTTTTTCTTCACACATCACGCCCGCCCATGGGCGGGCTGACCGACATGCTTTACTTCTGATTTTATTCACCAGCCAATGAAACTATTTTGGCTTCCAACCTACTTGCCGCCGATACGCGCCGGATTACTTCCCGATGTGGACTGCATTGGCAGCAGGGGGTTCTTTTTATTTTGTGCGCCCTGCATGGCAGCCCGCTGGGCAGCAACCTCTTTCTTCAAGACAGCATACAGACCTCTGAGCACGGGGTTTTTTATTTTGATCTTAGCCGCCGTCACCAGTTTTTGTATCTCACGCTGGCCCCACTGCAATTCCAGTATGCGCGTTAAATTGGCCTTGATTTCCTTTTCAACGGATGCCAGCGGTACATTTTGTGCTGGAATTTTCTTCACCAGCCACAACAGATGAATATCATTGCCCATCGGGATGCCGCTCGACAAATGCCCTTTGCGCAGGCGTGCCGCGGTAGAGCGAAATATTCGCGGTATCGCAGTGTCTTTAAGTGGAATCAAGACCTCGCCGCCATGGGCGGCTGATTGCTTATCCAAGCTGTATGTCGCCGCTACTTTTGCCGCACTGTCATGCTTTTTCTCGATCAGATCACGGACTGTGACCGCCTGCGAAAATCCCGACACCACAATATCCCGTGCCAGCACTTTAGGGCCATACTGGCTCTCGTAGGATAGCCGGATCTGTTCTTTAGTAACCTTCACATGCCCTTTGGCCAGTGCCTCCATATACGCGGTGCGAGCCAAGCCAAGCTCAAACGACGGCAAGGTTTTACCCCGAGCCGCCAGCAACCGCTGCAACGCGATCATGCGCTCGTCCGCCGGTATTTTTTGGGCCGCCAGGTTTTGAAGCACAAAGTTCATCTGAGCCTGAATCTGCTTTTTACCCACGTGCAGACCGGCTTTTTCGCAGGCCTGTCTCAAAAGCGTCAGTTCAAACCATTGACGCATTAATTGCATGCCACCCAAAAGAATCAGTGAACTTACAAACTTCTTCTCACTTAATGCCTCACCGTTGACAATCGCCACTGCGGGTTGACCGGGTTTGGCCACTTCAGGCAAAATATCATGCGGAATGACATTGGTTGACGCCATCGCCCGTTCGGCCGGCAGTCCCATACAGATCAATAACCCGGTAATCAGTGTTTTTTTAGCCCAGTGACGCACACTATCTCCTTAATTGTTTCCGCCGTCTGAACACCATACCCATTCGGCCAGCACACAAGTATAACGACCCATGGCGGCCGCCGCATCTGGGAGCCTGTCCAAGTAATAGCAGGGACTGCGATGTGCCGGAAATGCTCCGGATGCAAGGCGTCGGGCCGACGGCGACTCTGGTGAAGATGAGTCGT
>DZDI01000325.1 GCA_022730455.1 Phycisphaera mikurensis
TGTGATATCGGTGTTGACAATCTCAATGCGGCTGACAACCGAGCACTGGTGTTCAGTTAGCAAATCCCAGAGTTGGCCAATCTTTTCCTTGTTCATTCGCAGCACCTTTCTTGATTTGTGTCACCTACACCTACGACCGCACAAAGGCCAGCAGCGGCTCATAATCGAACTTGTCGGCGGCACGCAGGGCGTTGATGTAATGCTTCCGGCAATCTCCAGCACTGACAATGTTCCCGCTGCCCCAAGTAAAACGCGGCTGTTTGAGCAGGTACACCAGAATCATGTCAGTCATCAGCCGGGCATGGCGGCCATTGCCGTTGGCGAAGGGATGAATGGCCGTCAGCCGGTGGTGAAAATGGGCGGCAATCTCGTCCGGCGGGTAGGAAGCATGTTCAATCCAGGTCTTGCAATCATCGCAGAGCTTGCGCAACTCGGTGGCTATATCCCAGGCAGAAATGCCGATATTCTTGCCGGTCTTGCGATACAATCCTGCCCAGCGCCAGACATTGCCAAACATCCGCTTATGCAGCCGCCGGACAAAACCATCGGTCAGGAGGTCAGGATGGGCGCGGCGAAAGGCCCAGGCCTCGGCCTCGGCGATATTTTCCTGTTCCCAGCGATCCAGTTCGGCCCGTGTGGTGATATGGGTGAGTAGCAGGCCTTCCGCCTCATTGGGATCAAGCGGAGTGGCCCCTTCAGGGGCATCAAATTTCATGGCTTTTCATCCCAGAGATCCTTGGGAGTCTCACGCACCAACTCCTCGATGGCGTCATCCATGGATGCTTTTTGTTCCTCAGCAGACAAACCCTGCGCCTCAAGCAGCATGGTGTGAGATACCCGTTGCAGTCGTTCCTTTGCCACCACATTTGCCTGGCTCCTGACAGTTTCCTCAAGCGTTGCGCGGGGAACAATCCCATACACAAAAACACAATCCAGGGCCTCGGCCACCTGACGCAGGGTCTTGATGGTCAACGCGCCGGTGAGTTCTCCCTCCTCCAGCTTAAAGACACGGGGCTGAGAAACCTTGAGCCGCCGGGCTAACTGCTTACCGGACATCCCCAGGGCCTCACGCACTGCCCGTATCCATCCTTTTGGCGGGAGCTGTATCTGCTTTACCTCAGCGAATCTTGCCAGGGTGGTATCGAGCTGCCGCCTGACTATCTGTTTGTATTTTGTCTTCATTGAATAGCCTATTTATTATTATTTGTTGGATGTTGAATAGTATATATGTTATTCAATCACAAATAAAAAAGAACCTCAAGGTTATTTTATTTTTCCTCTGGTTGAATGAGTTTGAATTGCCGCATAATTTCCTGGCACAGGGA
>DZDI01000152.1 GCA_022730455.1 Phycisphaera mikurensis
GTGGGGGCGTGGGGTGCCATCACCGCTTGGGCCCCTCGGGAAGTTCCGACGAAACGCCGTAAATCGTCTGCTCTTTGGCGATTTCACCCCCGCCCGAAAAAGTTGCCACGCCCGTACCGACGCGTTTGCAAACTGCGATTCATTCGACGGCAGTGAAAATTCGCCAGCAGTGGCCGAAATTATTGGCCCCTTATCCCATATTCACATTAAAACCGCATGGCCGCACCTGCTTGTGTGTCAACCAGCCGATTGTGGTGTAGAATGCCCGGCAGAAAGATGGTTGTGCCTCCATCTCGGTCCGCATCGGTCTAGCGGCTGGAGGTATCAGAAAGGTGATCATGGGCGTACCTATTTCGCAAATGTGGACGGTTGCCAGTTATGTCATCGGACAGCGGCTTAAGGGTCGCAAACGTTATCCGCTGGTTTTGATGCTGGAGCCGCTCTTTAGGTGCAATCTCGCCTGCGCGGGCTGCGGAAAAATTCAATACCCGGCGCATATTTTGAAGATGGATCTTACGCCGGAGCAATGCTTTCACGCGGTTGAAGAATGTGGGGCCCCCATGGTCAGCATCCCTGGCGGGGAGCCGCTGCTGCATCCGCAGATTAAGGAAATAGTTGAGGGGCTGGTCGCCCGCAAAAAATATATATACCTCTGCACCAATGCGCTGCTTTTGGAGAAAAAAATTGATCTCTTCAAGCCATCCAAATATCTGACATTCAGCGTTCACCTGGATGGCCAGGAAGAACATCACGATTTTTCCGTCTGTCGCGAAGGAACCTTTAAGACCGCCATGGCTGGTATCAAAGAAGCCCTCAAACGCGGTTTCCGGGTGACGACCAATACCACGCTCTTCGATGGCGCGGATCCGGTCAGCGTCCGCGAATTTTTTGATGAAATGATGGCACTGGGGGTCGAAGGCATGATGCTTTCTCCGGGGTACAGCTACGAAAAAGCGCCCGATCAACAGCACTTTTTGCCGCGCGCCAAAACCAAAAAACTATTCAGTACCATCTTGAGCAATCGATCAAAAAAATGGCGTTTTAACCAAAGCCCGCTGTTTCTTGAATTTTTAATGGGTCGTCGCGATTACGCATGCACGCCATGGGGAATGCCAACCTACAACATCTATGGCTGGCAGAAGCCATGCTACCTTCTCCAGGATGGATACGTTGATACTTTTCAGGAACTGCTGGCCACCACCGACTGGAAAAACTATGGCACGGAATCAGGCAACGCTAAATGTGCCAACTGTATGGTGCATAGCGGCTACGAGGCCAGTGCCGTGAATGACACCTTCGGATCGCTAGCTGGCTTTTTCCGTACGGTAAGGGCCACACTTTTCGGCGGTGCATATTCCAATTCCGAAGCGCTTGAAGCATTGAAGGAACCGGCGGTGCCGCTGCACAAAAAGCTTGTGGCGGTGACGGTCAGTGCTAAAAACGCTCAGACACACAGCGAACATGTAGGCGTTTAGCCACGCGTTTGCAGCACTTGGAATATTTTAATTTGAATGGCTCGGCCAATGCCGGCGGTTGCCAAAACACGAAGGCGGTAATCCCACATGGATCAATCAGCATCAATCACCGAAAAAGTCCCGGATCATCTGGAGGGCTGGATGCCCGAGATTAGCTCTCCGGCCATGTTGGAAGCCGTGGTGGAGTGCGCGTTTAACTATCGCGGAGATATTACGCTGGCTACTACCACCGGACGCACATTTGAGGGGTATGTCTATGATCGGCAAACTGGCAATAGCCTTCCCTTGTCCAAGTGCCGGATGATCTGCTCGACCGGTGCACAGCGCGTCGCGGTGCCGTACAGTGAGATTAAATCGATAGCGTTTAGCGGTAAGGATGCGGCCAGTGGAAAAAGTTTTCAGACTTGGGTAGAGAAATATCTGGCAAAGAAGGCCGCTGGTGAAAAAAACATCGGTATAGAGGCCGAACCGCTGGAGTAACCGTATCGAACTCGGTAAAGAGTCTGGTCGTACCTGCAGACTCCGGTGAGGCCATCTGAGGTCATCGGGTTTGTGATGATGGCATGTTAATTGGACATTATGGTGGTCGGCACCAGCCCGCGTCGCTTTGCCTTGGCTAAAACCTACGCTATGCTAGGAGGCCATTGAAGGATTGATGCTGGTTGAAAGGATTCGTTCCATGCGCACTTCATTGGGGTTTTTAATTGTATTTGCCAGTCTTTTCGGTTTGCTGGCGGGTTGCTCTACTCAAAATAATCGTATCATTGGCCTTGTACCCAAGCACAGCAATGTAGATAAAGAGTTGCCTCTTGGTGCCTGGGGCCTGCGAAAACTCTCCCCTGGCCAATACCCCAACATGCAGTCGGCGTTTATGGATAAGAAGGGGCTTATCACTGCCATTAATCGGTCTCTCAAGTTTATGGCCGCACCCGGCAGTCGGAAATTTTATCCCGATGGCCCCATCACCCATCGGCAAGTGGTTAATTCGCTCATAGATTTCAAGTGGATGCTGCGGAACGTGCCGTCTGCCGCTGAGTTTCAGCATCTGATTGATACACGCTACAATGTTTACATTGCCAAAGGTTATAACAACCGTGGTGATGTCTGGTTTACAGGGTATTACACACCGATCCTCTATGGTTCACTGACGGAGACGGCCCAATATCGCTATCCCGTCTATAAGAAACCTAGAAATTTGGCGATCAATCCCATCACCGGGCAGATACTGGGAGAAAAGTTGCCCGGCGGTGGCTACGAAAAATACCCAACACGGCGTCAGATTGTGCAAGGCCACTTACTGGCTGGGCGTGAATTGGTCTGGTTTGCCAATCCGCTCGATGCTTACGTGGCTGAAATACAAGGCTCGGCCAAAGTGATTCTCACCAATGGGCAGGTGATGACGATCGGCTACGCGGGCGACAACGGCCGGACGTATACCGGCCTGGGAATGACGCTCGTCCAACAGAAAGTGATCGGCCGCCGTGAATTGTCGCTGTCCGCGATTGAATCGTATTTCCGAATTCATCCCCACCATGTTGAGGCGGATATATTGAAAAATCATTTCATGGCATTCCTCAAGGTGTATAATCCGGCGCATTGGCCTTTAGGCTCACTGGGAGTCAAGGTGACAGCGCACCGTTCATTGGCAACGGATAAAACCATTACGGCACCACCCTATCAATCCATCTTTCCCCGGGCGGCGATGACATTTGTTACGGTACAAATGCCCAATACGCAGGGGGTTATAAGTCCGTACCGTGGATTTTTACTCGATCAGGATACCGGCGGAGCGATTCGTGCGGCGGGTCGGGCGGATATCTACATGGGCGTAGGGCCGGAGGCACAAACCCAGGCGGGTTATGAATTTTCGCGTGGACATCTCTACTATCTATTCCTGAAGCCCGGCGTAATACCGCACGGGGCAGCCCGCGTTTCTCCAATGGTACAGACTACATCCATGCCAGCCGTCAGCGGTTCCTACGGTAACGCCCCATCCAGCGGCGGCAACGAGACGATGCAGCAAATGTTTCCAGGTTCTCGGTAGGGGGCCACTGCTCTGAGGCTTTTTTTATAAGACGTTGCTCGCCTTGGGCTGTCGATCCCACTGGTGCCAGTCGCATACTTTGTTTATGTGCATCCCAATTCGTAACCGATATCACCGGTAACCTCCGCCACTGACGTGGAGCCAAGGATACGTCTTGCCGTGAAGGTGGGTTAGAGGTGTCAATGGGGGAGGTGGGTAGGCCGTGATCCGTCGACTTGTGATTGAGCCTTGAAACGGCTCATCTTAGGGGCCCGCCATCGCGGCGTCCGGCGCGTATATGGGCATTTTTGCTGCCCATTACCATCTTCGCCATCACTGGATGAGGCGGCGGTGGTTCATCATGTGAAGATGGTTGGTCTTGCGGGTGGGGCACAGTATTGGCTGCCATTGATGAAATTAATTCTTCAACAAGCTCCATCAACCTGAGGCGATTATCCCGATCCGCACCGGCTGCGGTTGACCTTGTAACATGCTGTCCGCGCTGTCACCGCGAGCGTGTTTGTGTCTGTGTCGAATATGGGCACCGGCCACACGAGCCGAAAGCCGGGGGGTCACATGCTGAGGATCAAACGCGTGCAGACTGAACACCTGGAGACCACGGTGGGGCCCGTGCGGGGGCGGCAGTCGCCAGGTACAGCGCCCCAATGCCGTGCTCGAACATCGCAGGAGTTAATCCTTATGTATCAGACGCTGGTCGAAGAGGAACACAATCTCTTTGAAGCGTCCAGTGAATCAGAACTGCTGGATGGTATGTCGCAGCGGTTGGTAAAAACGGGTCTTTTTGATCTTGTTGGTTTAGCCTGGCCGGACGAGGAGCGTATCGTACGCTGCCGCTTTGTCAGTGGCGGGCATGGTCGTGAATTAATAGATAAATGGTCCTCTTCGCTGGATGAGGATCAGCCGGGCACCATAGTGCGTGAAGTACTCCGTTCAGGCAAGGTATTCTTGAGCAGTGACCATCTGCATGATGTCCGCGACTGTGATTGTCGGGTATTCGCCCGTGAACTGGGGATTAAGGCATGGGCCGCATTTCCGATCAAACGCTCAAGCGTCCCATGGGGAGTGATAAGCGTGGCGGCAGGCGATTGCGACTTTTTTGATCATGGCACCGTCGCCCTGCTGACCTCAAGTGCACAATTGCTTGGCCGGGCATTGGACGCTTTTGATCTTCGCGCCCGGATAAAAAGACTCAATTCCCTTTACAGTTTGCAGATGACGCAAAGTGAAATTATTTCAGGTGCCGACAACGAAGAAACGTTAGTCCAGGAAACCTGCCGAAAGCTGGCCGATGGCAGGCTCTTTGACACGGTTTTTATAGTGCCCGCCGGTATCGACGGCAGCAAACCATTAGCCATAGCGGCTGCCGGCCAAAGTGATGAACCTGACAGTCACACGTTCTCAGCGACGACAAATCTCATTAATCTCATCTTGCAGCGCTGTCCCATTGGCCGCTGTTCGGTTAATGATCTGGCCCGTTGCGGCTCTGGCGCGGTCGCTTCGCAGGCCTTTGAACGCATGGAGTGGAAGTCCGCCGCCATGGAACCCATTACACGCGGCCACCGCCTTTTCGCCCACCTCGGAGTGGTATCACGTTGTAAGGATTTATTTGACACAGAGGTCCTTTCACTGGTTGCGCGAATGGCAGAGTCGCTCCACCGTGCACTTGATCAGATTGATGTCAAGCGGGAGCTGGATAGAGAATTGGCCCAGCAGGCATGGCTTGCCCTGCACGATCCACTTACGTCTTTATACAATCGTACCGGTCTGGATTTGCACATCGACAAGGCCTTCGCACGTGTCAAGCGCACCGGCGGCATGATAAATGCCATCATGCTGGATATAGACGATTTTAAGCATATCAATGACACCTTTGGCCATGCGGCCGGTGATGAAATTCTTTCACAAGTTGCGCAGCGAATCATAGCGACGGTTCGCCAATCGGATTTTGTTGCGCGGCTCGGTGGTGATGAATTCATTATGATAGCGGAGGATATGCGCACGGCGGTGGATTCAGTTGCCTTGTTGGGGCGGCTCAGCAACCTGTGGCAGAAACCGTTTCGGCTATCAAGTGGAACGGAAATTTGCGTAGCCGGAAGTTTCGGGTTGGCTAAATATACAGGTTCTGCTGACACCCCCGACGCGCTCTGTCATCGCGCGGATGCGGCGCTGTATCTCACCAAGAAAAACAAAAAAAACCGTAAGGCGTGTTGGCAAATTCACGATGACGCGGATATCGACATAGTGGTCTAGAAAAGATCGTTTCATCTCCGGCACCTTCGTTGCCGCTTCTTGATGCCCGCCAAAATCCATGCCGTCGCAGGCTTGCTATTACTTGGACAAAGCACTAGGGCTCTTTTGTGGTAGGTTTGTTGTAGCGTTGCGTTCTCGGTTGGTGGCCGGGGACA
>DZDI01000326.1 GCA_022730455.1 Phycisphaera mikurensis
GGATGACCAACATTACCGACCCGCGCACCAACCTTCAGGCTACAATCGCCTATTACACCGGTATTGACGACGATTTCGGCCTGGTGAAATCTGTCCAGGATGGGCTGAACAATGAATGGGGCTATCAGTATGGTACTGCCACCATTGACGGTATTGCCAGGCCATCCACCGGCCTCAGCCGACCGGCGGTCAATGGAGTGAACAATAACATTGTCTATCTTGTTGATACCAACCGTACCCGTGTGCTGGAGAAAATCGACAGTATCAATGTTGGCGACTACCGCAGTAAGAATGCCTTCCGCGCCTTCACCTCAAATAAGCGTATAGCCGAATTGGCCCTGGTGGAGCGGCGTGAAAAGCCCAGCACGGCGGCCACGCTGATGGAGTATGATGAAGACGGCAAGGGTAATCGCACCCGCACCATTGATGCGAAGAACAGGGTAACGGGCATGGGCTGGGCCGCTGTTGCAGGCCAGACCAACTTGAACCCCTTGGTCAGCCTTACCAAACCCGGCGTGGTCAACCCCACTCTCTACAGTGAATTTACAGACAGTGGCAAGGCCAAAAAGGTTGAAGACCCTCTCCACAATGTGACCACCCGCCAGTATGCAGCGGGCCTTCTCACCCAAAGCACCGACGCCCGTGGCAACAGCACCGGCATTACCTACGATACAAATGGACGCCCAACCCATGTGACCGATGCCCTGGGCCATGTCTCCATCACCACCTACGATGCCCTGGGCCGCGTGAAAACCCAGACCAACGCCCGTGGCTTCGTCACGACCACCACCCACGACGCCAACGGCAATGTCCTCACCACCACCGACCCGGCGGGCGGCATCACCTGCAATACCTACGATGTCAGCGACAACCTGATCACCAGCACCGACCCCCGTGGCTATACCACCACCTTCGTTTACGACAGCCTCAACCGCAAGATCGAGGAACGCTACACCGTGGGCGGCCAGCAGCGGGTGCGCACCTTTGCCTACGATGCCATGGGCCGCCTCTACCGGCAGACCAACGAAAAGGGGCACACCAGCGAGTCCCGTTTCAATGCCCGCGACAAGGTGTTGCAGGAGATTGACCCCATGTCGAAGACCATCACCTACACCTACGACCCCAACGGCAACATGCTGACCCAGACCGATGCCGTTGGGCGCAAGCTCACCTACACCTACGATGTCCTTGACCGTAAGGAAACAGTCACCGATGTCCTCGGCAACTACGAGGAATTTACCTACAACACTCAAGGATTGCTCGCCACCAAGCGCGATGGTCGCGGCAAGGTGACCAGCTACGAGTATGACGGCCTTGG
>DZDI01000153.1:0-4285 GCA_022730455.1 Phycisphaera mikurensis
CCTTATCACGAACTGGCGTGAAACATTCCGATGTTTTCTTGAACACGCCAACCGAGATATCCAACGGCCACGTACCCGAAACCTATTGATCATGGACAATGCCAGTTGGCACAAGACCAAGACACTGCCTTGGGGGGCATTCGAGCCGGTCTATCTGCCGGCTTACTCGCCGGACTTCAACCCCATCGAGCGGCTGTGGTTGCTGCTTAAGGCAGAATGGTTCACCGACTTTATCGCCAAGGACCGACAGGACTTGATGCTGCGACTGGATCAGGCCCTGAACGGGGTTGTCGCTCGAGCCCATGACAACGTCCGAACCTGCGCCATAAAGCAGTAAACTTTTGGCAACCGATCTATGTGCGAAGGTTGGGTTAACGTTCAACAACTGGAAGTAAATTCAACAAGCTTTTGCCATTGTATCGCATTCGACGAATCGCAGAACCGGGTGCGGAATTCCCCGGCGAAAGCGTCCACGGCCAATTCGTATTTCCCGTGAAAGGCCTCATTGCGTTCACGGGCCTTCTCGCCAATTGGCTCAATAATCCGTGTGTATATCTCGCCATCACCGGTAATGAATTCCCAAAACCGCTGGCCGCACAGTTTACGGTAATTTCCCTTGTCTTCGTTTTCACTCTTTTGCTTGCCATAGCAGCAGCCGTTGACAAACTCAACCGGCAGCGCGTTCGCCCCTTGGCGGTAAATTTTTTTTGCTTGCTTAAAATTATCCTCCATCTTGCGTATTTGAGAACTGTTCCCCCAGTTCGGGCCAGATTTTATTGCCACCAAGTAGCGAACGTTGTCCAGTTCAAATTCGAGATCTATCCCCTCGGTACTTGATTTCCCGTGCGCGCCATAAGCCTGTTGGCAAAGGTAAATTGCAAGGCCTTCGAGGAATAAACCCAATAAAGTTTCCTCTTGTGAACTAAGATATGCGTCAAGAACAGCCTGCACGAGTTGGCGCGACGTGGCGAGTCCCTTGGCTCTAAGCAAATAGGGATTTTTGCGAGCCAGCACGGTCAGCAACTTTATCGATTGAATGCTCCTCAATCTTGCCGCGTGAAAGTCCGGGATGTGGGCTCTCACGTATTGTGTTATCACCGTTGTTGGGATTCGCTTTGCCATGCCCGTTTTCTCCGAGTGCGCGGTTTGCTAAAGCGTGCAGTGACTGTTCGGCCAACTTGGCGTATTTGGCAGATTGTTCAACGCCAACTGAGTTTCGGCCTAGCCTCCAAGCCGTAGTGTTGGTTGTTCCAGACCCGGCGAAGGGATCTAATACCCAATCGCTCGGTTGGGTAAAAAGCCGGATAAACCATTCAGGCAGCGCCTCAGGAAAAGCCGCGCTGTGATTTTTGTTTGAGCATGCGGTCGCAAAGTGCAACACATTGTCGGGATAAGCCATATCGCGGCCCAGCCAATTGGCAATATTCTTCCCGAATCCCGACCCGACGCGGCTATCGAGACGTACAACATCGTTTTTACCGAGTTTTTTCAGTCGAGTTTTTGCCCAGTCGCCCATTGGCACCATCACCTGGTCCTGGTACATCTTAAAGTTTCGAGACTTGTTGAATTGAAGACACCGTTCCCACGCATCGCGAAAGCGGTTGGGCCATTTTCCCGGATGGCAGTTTCGTTTGTGCCAGATAAATTCTTCAGTCCAAAGCCACCCCTGCTGCCGCAGTGACAGAATCAGCTCCAGCACATACGTATGGCGCTCTCCATCCTGTACCTTCTCTTTGATATTCAGAATAAAGGTTCCAGTGGGCTTGAGCACCCGCAGTAGTTCTGCTGATCGTTCGAGGAACCAGGCGTTATATCGTTCGGCCTTAATCCCGCCGTAGGTTGTTTTACGCTGATCCGCATAGGGTGGAGACGTAACGATTAGGTCGAAGGAGTTGGCCGGGAATTCTCTCAAAGCCTCCACGCAATCACCGGTGATAATTCGTGCTGTCGTATCGTGCATAAATAGAATTATGATGGTTCTCCAGTGGGGTTGCAAGCCGCGGGAATTTTATACGGATAAAGCACCCAAAGGGAAACCGCCCCTCCACCACTTGATGCGAACGCAATTCATAAAGGCCGTTGATCGAATTAAATCCTAACCGCTTGGAATCGCCGGCCCCGTCTGGCCAAGTTCTTGCTCGGCACGCCATGCATCCTTGGCATCCTGCAAGTCAATCCCCAGTCCGTAGAATTCACCCAAGCAGCACGGCAACATCCGCCGCGGCGGCCCTGCCACCACCTTAAAAACTTCCAGCCGATCAGCCGGATCAAGCGAGGCAAACTTAATCACGTACTTATAGACTTCGCAGCAAACTGCCGACAAATCCTGAGGCTAGTTCGCAACCACGGGCCGACAATCGACGTAATGGCTATCCTGTATTGCCTCAGTTGGAAAGGGAGAAGCGGGCTTTTGGCATAAGGGATAAAATGGTGCCGTGATGAAGGAGTCCGCAGATGTCCAGTAGCCCACCACGTCGCAACTACACCGGAGATGAAAAGATGGCGATTCTTCGGCAGGCACTCCTCGAAAAAGTCAGTATTTCCGATGTGTGCCAAAGACATGGCATGAATTTATAGCCAGCGACGCGCCGATACAGTGAAAACCGACGAGGTCGCAGAACCACCCAAATAACCGGCACCTTGTCGGATGCCGACTCACTGTGCATAATCGAATTAACCGAAGCCCATAGCCCCTCAGGCACCTGGACTATTTCTACTGTTCAGGCTGAACCAGTACAGCTGGATCAAGCCCTAAATTGGGTTGTTGGCCGCGCCAGCGACAACAGCAGAACTTGCACCATAAAACAGTAGACCTTTGGCAAGTGCTCTAGCCTACCGATTTCCCGCCGCTACGGGCTTACTGTAATACTGCGTAAGGAACTGCATCAGTTCCGTTTGCTGATGCCGTCCGAATTTGTTGTCCTCGAACTGGTAATAAGAACCCACTGCGTATCCCGCGGCGGCACCTCCGTATAGCACACCGAGCGCACCGCCAATTAAACCGCCGGCTGCAGTTCCCTCCGGGCCAATTAGCGTTCCGATTGCCGCCACCGCCACAGCGCCCGCGAAACCACCACCAATAGATGCAGTGGTCGTAGCAAATTGGCGCGTCGAAATTCTACCGTGCTCCCACTCATAGGCCGTGTAGCCCCAGTAACCAACAAGCGCAGCGGCACCTACAAACCCTATCACCTTGCCACCGATCTCCATCGCCCGCGGTAGCCATGCCGCGCCCGCCAATGTTCCGCCCTCAAGCGCACCTTCAACTGGGTCGATAAGGCCGCCCTCAGCCCCTACGGAATCGTGGGTAGCTAATGGCCCACCGCCCCTCACGGCGCCCGCGCCATCATGCTCGTCTACTGGCGGGTCCTTTATCTTATTCAGAACGTCTGTCATAGTTTGGGCACCAGGTCGCAGCCGCGATTTATCGCCGGTGACCACATTGTCAAACACACGCACTCCTCTGTCGCCGGCATATTGGCGAAGTGATGAGGGAACTTGCTGGCGATTGGCCCATATTTGTTCGCGGCCAGAATCCCTTGCGTCTTCGGCCATCTTATTAATCTGGATTTTGTATTTTTCGATATTTCTAGTGATATTCTCTTCTCGGACATTCTTTACCTCCATTCGGAATTCTTGCCCAGTGGATTTTTCGCGGAATACCAAGTCCATGTCGGTCTTACCGCTTGCTGTTTCAATGGGCCTGTCCGCCCCGAGAAGCTGAAAGTCAGAGTTGCCATAGATCGCACGCGCATAAAGGTGGTTGCGCAGATAGCCTTTTGCAAAATTGGAGCTATTTAAATTAGCGGCACGAGCGGCGTTCTCCGCCACGCCAGGGATATTCAGGAAATCCTCGCCCTCGTTTCCAAGTAGCCGTCCCGCCCGACGGCCATATTTGAGCGTGAACATCGCACGAAGATTGGAAGCCGACGGGCCAAGTCGGCTTTCGGTTGCGGCAAGGTGAGCGGTTTGCTCGGTTGGGGTCTGCATCAGCCTATCTGGAGCAAAGTTGATACGCGCGTAGCATGGTATGGTAATGATCCATAGAATGGTGATTTGAGAGATTAAAGCAAATCTAATGTTCATTTTTATGCTTCCTATCCCATACATCCAATGGTGAGAGTTGCCGAACGATAGCCTCTTCTTCCGCGATCTGAGTCTGGTCCGCACGACCGTTCAACTTGCTCCATATCTTCGTGAACGCCTGGGTATACTCCTGCTGAACGGCGACGGTCAGGTCACCTTGCCGGATCGGTAACAGGCGGCTAATCGCAGCGTGCATGAT
>DZDI01000153.1:4385-5894 GCA_022730455.1 Phycisphaera mikurensis
CGGTCAGGTCACCTTGCCGGATCGGTAACAGGCGGCTAATCGCAGCGTGCATGATGTCCTTAAACTGCCAGTTGTACCAGCCCTTGGCCTTATCGGCCTTGTAACGGTGAACGCAAAAGCGTATCTGCTTCATCGCCCAAGCCTGATACGCCCGCGAAATTTCGGCCCGCTTGGCGCGCTGCCGCGCCGCAAGGTGTTTGAGTTTCGTTTTGCACTTGGCGAGGTCTGCATCAACCACCTGATCGGAAGCAAGGCCATGAGACGCCAACGATATTTTTAGCGATTCAAGCTGGCTGTATGCCCCACCCGTCACAACAGCACGCGGGCTTCCAGATAAATACAGGCCGGCCCGCGCAAGACTTTTCATTATCTCGCCGGCCTGATGCTCGGCGACCAACGGCCTGATTCTGTTGGCGAGGATCGTGGCCTCCTGCCCGTAGCGTTTATCTGTCAGCCATGGTTGCAAGCCGTCAAGTGCCGCCGCCGGATATTGCTTCGATCCTCGCAAGCACGCCAACGCCTTTGCTCTTGCATTGTCATAGCGCAGGTGGCTCGAGCTAGATTCCAATCGACGGGCCTCACTTTTAAGGTGATCGGAAAGCATGCCAAGGGTTGGCGCATTTATCCCGCCCTTAGCCGGGTTCGGCACAGACTCCAATTGGCTTAATATGTTCTGGGCCGAGTCATCTAGCTTGGCAGGGGTCTGCTGGCTCGATCCCTTTTCTGCAAGTAGGTACTCGCTCGCAAGGGACCAGCGCAGCGCGTTGAACCGCGGCCGATATTCTTGGTCAGCCCAAGGTGGTAGCTGCAGGGCGAGGCGCGCCACGAGGTTAATTGCATTTGATACCTTCGAGCGGCTTGGGTGCTTCCGGCCTGCCAAAAGCGTTGCCCTCCGCTCCGCGAGCGCGAGTTGAGTGTCAAATCCCGCTGGCATCTTCACCGGAATTACCTTGCCAAGCGCGGCGTAGGTGACCGATGTCTGGTTCTGGATGGCTGTTTCCATCGCGTGAATATAGGTTGCCTGCTTTGCCATAGTCGCGCTCAGGTTCTCGGTGGATTGGGTGTTCGCCCTAAGCAATTGCGAATCTCGGACGATTTGCGCCCTTAGTTCGGCAACCTCATGCTCTGCTGCGACGGCGCGTGCGTGCTCCGCGAGGAGCTTCGCGTGTTCGTCCGCAGTGGCTGCCTTTTGACGGTTGTATTTACCCTCAGACACGCAGCTAACGGCACTGCAACCGAAAGCAAAAAGAACCACAAGGCCTACGAGCCGTAACCATGGAGGGCGGTTCCCCACAGCAGGCCGCGGCTGTTCCTTCGATCGGAAGAATTGTCGCACCACGTACACCTTTCCCTCTAGCCCAATTCTCGCACCGTGGGTGCTTTGGGCGAAAATAAAATAAATATGTAACCGTTCACGGCCTTTTGGCCAGTCAGACTCACGACGAGCCTAACCATATGCAAAGTATACCCCCCCCATAAGCAATGCAAATAAATTGCTATAAAAATCTT
>DZDI01000327.1 GCA_022730455.1 Phycisphaera mikurensis
AAGGCGACAAATAAATACCGAAAATTGTAAGTATTTGATATTGTATGGCTAATTTGTTTTTGCCGCAAGTGGCACGGTTTGTGCTTAGAGGTAAGTATCTCTTCTCTCCTGGAAAAAGCCGGTCCACTCTCGTGTGTGACTGGCTTTTTCTGTTTTTGGCCTTCCTGTTTTCCTTCTTATGAACACATCTCTCTCTGTTGGCCTTGATCGTTGTCCTGGGTATGATCGGCGGTCTCTTCAGTTGTCTTTGGCGCGTGTTATGCCGCACCTTGGTGAGTTGAACTTGTCTTCAGGGGCCAGGGTATTGCTCAAACCGAATCTGATCAGCACGAAAGCGCCGCCTCTGGCCTGTACTCATGCCGACTTTATTGCCGCCGTGGCCGCGTGGTTTCTCGATCATGGTTGTCGAGTGGCCATTGGTGATTCGCCTGCCTTTGGCAACGGTGCGCATGTGATGGAGCGGCAGGGGATTGCCCGGGCCTTGCGGGGCATGGAGGTCCGACATCTTGAGTTTGGGTCGGTTGTGCGCAGGTCTTTGCGGTCGGGGATAACGATTGGGGTGGCGGCTGAGGCGCTTGATTGTGATCTCTTGGTCAATATGCCCAAGATCAAGGCCCACGATCAGATGTATGTAAGTATGGCGGTGAAAAATATTTTTGGTATAGTGAAAGGGGTGCGTAAATCTTTGCTGCATATGCGGCATTACACCTCCCAGGATGAGGCGCATCTGGAGTTTGCTCGCATTATCCTGGATCTGCATGATTTGTTGCCCCCAAACATTACTCTTGCCGATGGTATTGAGGTCATGCACCAGCACGGCCCCGTGCATGGGGAGATGCTGGCCTTGCGCTGTCTGGCCGGCGCGAAAAGCGCGGTGGCGCTCGATACGGCCATGCTTGCGCTTCTTGAACTCACGGCCTCCTCCAGTCCGTTATGGAGAGCGGCTCATGAGCGAAACCTGCCCGGCGCTGAACTTGATGGAATTGATTTTCCCTTGTTAGCGCCGCCGGATTTTTTCAGTTCCGGTTTTGTGGCCCCGGCGATCTTAAGTCCGGTTCGATTCAGGCCGTGGCGGTATGCCCTGAATTCTTTAAGGCGGGTGGTTCTGGCCTTGCGTCGGAAAATGTAGCTCTGTCGTTTAGGCAGGTGGAGAGATGATGTTCGCTCCTGTGCAGGCGGTGTCGTGTTGTGCGATGGCTTACGGGGCAACAAGGGCTTGGACTCGTGGCGGATTGCTGGATGGATATGTTCCGGCGTGTGAATAAGTACTTAAATTTTTTATAGGGTTGGTCATATGTTTGATTTACAAGGGAAA
>DZDI01000328.1 GCA_022730455.1 Phycisphaera mikurensis
ATCACTGGCCGTCGATTCGTCGCATCATGATTTTCGCCTCCATTTATGACGGCGCACCCAACTGGGCCGCCACCGATGCGCAAATCACCATTCGCGCACCGGGGCAGGACGATATCGTGGTTGAACTGGACGAATACTCGCGCTACCACCGCGTCTGCGCGGTGGCCTCAATTGACAACGTGGGCGGTGCGGTGCGCATTACCAAGCATGTGACTTTTCACGGCGACGAGGAAATGCTCGATCACGCCTATGGTTTTGGTCTGCGCTGGAGCGCGGGGAGCAAAGAAACATGACTACATTCAGCATTCTCGGTGATGACGATCCCTTTCTGCATGTTTCTATGCAAAAAGGCGACAAAATCTATTGCGAGTCCGATGCCATGGTGATGATGGAGTCAGCTCTGGAACTCAAAGGGCGCATGACTGGAGGGTTGGGCAGTGCGTTACTGCGTAAATTCACCAATGGCGAAAACTTCTTTCAACAGCACATAGAAGCCACACGCGGCCATGGTGATTGCCTACTCGCCCCCACGCTGCCTGGTGCAATTGAAGTTTTGGATATTGGCAAGGCACAATATATTCTTGCTGACGGTGCCTTTGTCGCAGCAACGTCCGGTGTCGAGATGAAAGTCAAAATGCAAAGCATCGGCAATGCACTATTTGCCAGCAGTGGCGGCTTTGTGGTGATGACCTCCAGCGGCCAAGGCCAACTGGTCGTTTCCGGCTTTGGCTCCATCTTCACCCTGGACATAAACGAGGGTAAGGAAACCCTGATTGATAATGGTCATGTCGTCGCATGGGATGCTAACTTGCGTTACTCCCTTGGCATGGCCACTTCAAATACCGGCTTTTTAAGTGGCGTTGTCAACGCCGCGACATCAGGCGAGGGTATTGTTTTACGCTTCTCTGGGCATGGGAAGGTTTTGGTATGTTCACGCAACCGAGAAAACTTCCTACGCTGGGCGGCTTCAAAAGCGAACTGATCTTTATTTCCGTTACTAACCCCTAAGGTGATTTCATGTCCGTAATGAACTGGATTAAACAACAAACCACCAACCTGCAAACCGAAATCGGCAAATTTAAAAACAAGGACATGATGGAAGGCATCGTGGCCGGCTGCGCCATTGTGGCCTATGCCGACGGCGGCGCGAGCAGTGCCGAAAAGCAGAAAATGATTGGCTTTATCAAACAATCCGATGCGCTCAAGGTGTTTGAAATCGACACCGTAATCAGCACGTTTGAGAAATACATCGGCAAATTCGAGTTCGACCATGAAATCGGCAAGGGTGAAGCACTGGCGGCCATCGT
>DZDI01000329.1 GCA_022730455.1 Phycisphaera mikurensis
GGTGGCATATTGAATCGTGGCGCGGACGTGGTCGTTTACATCCCAGGTGCCGCTGGTCACGCCGACCACTTGCAACTCGCCGTTGGTCAGGGTGTCGGTCATCACCACCGAATTGGCGGGATAATTGGTGCCGTTGGTGTTCAAACTCAGCGTAAAACGCGCCGTGCCGTCAATGCCCACCGGGTCGCCCACGTCATTTTTGCTGTAGGTGGGGGTCTCGACGATGGGGTCAATATCATGGGTAATTGAGCCAGTATGAGAAAGGCAGGGCGTAGTGCAAGTGCCGCTCGGCGGTGTATAGTCAGCGGTGGAGTCGGCGGTGTTGGTCAGATTATTGCCTACCGCCCAGCCATCCGTGGAGTCAAAGCGCATGGTGACGTAGCGCGTGGCGCAAGCAGGCGGCGTGATGGGACCGGGAATCGTCCACGTCACCACGCCTGTGCCGCTGTTATAAGTCCCGCCGTTACTGGCGGAGATAAAATCCGGGCGCAAACCAGCAATGGTGGGGTGAGTCGGCAGCGTGTCGGTGAAAGTAATATTGGTTAACGCAACATTGCCCTCGGTGGTATCGGGGCAAAGGTTAAGGCGATAGGTGACATCCGTATCTACCGTCGGCTCGATGGAAGGGCTGTACAACGATTTGGTCAACGACCACTTTGCCTCCGGCGCTTCGATGGTGATGTTCGGCGTGGTGGAGGTGACGGGCGGAGTCCAGTCGGTTGCGCCGGGCGGTTTGATTTTTCCGCTGGCTTCGTTGCTGACTATGGCGGGCAGCGGGCGCGTTTCGTAATTCACCCGCGCCGCAATCACCGCGTCATACTGTGAGCCGTCCAGCAGCAGGTGGTCGTCTTTGGTAATCTTCAGCGTGCCAGCGGGAGACTCGGTCGTGTGGAATCCGCCCGGCACGGAGGAAAGCGCCGCAACGTAAGTGAACAGCGGGTTATTCGGCGGGGTGGGATTGGTTGGCAGCGCGTCCACAATTTCCACATCGCCGCAGTCCGTTGTCAAACTGCTGCACGCAAAGCGGATGCGGAAGAAGACGATGTCGCCGACTTTGGCAGTCGTCAAGTCATCATCCACCGACTTGGTGAGGATGAGTTGCGGCTCTCCATCTCGCGCTTGCGCGTTGTGCGCGGGCATCTGCGCCAGCGCCGTCCCAACCAGCAAGGAGAAAACAAAAAGCCGCAGCAGGGCGGCGGGCAGGCGCTTTTTGAAGTCAACGAAGATAAATTGCATGGAATGCTCCTATGAGTAGGAATTTTGAAATAAAAAAAATAATAG
>DZDI01000330.1 GCA_022730455.1 Phycisphaera mikurensis
CCAAATATAGACAAAAAGCCTAATGTTGAAAAACTAAGAAAGATACTCACAAGTGTAAAAGATATCAAAGAAAGAAATAAGCTTATAGTAGAGTGTTATTCACAAGGCTATTCTCAACATATGATGGCTAAAATCTTAGAGTTAAATCAAGCAACGGTAAATAGAGTGATTAAGAGGAATAGTGAAAAATGATAGCATTGGCATTACCTGACCCCTTATATCCTACTTATATCCTAGGCGGCCTCCTGTCATTGTACCACAGCATAAGCGACACCTAAGTAAATCAGGATCGATAGCAAGTCTTGAATTACAGTGGCCAGTGGTCCGCTACCAAAAGCGGGATCCAGTCTGAAGGTATCCAAAATCCAAGGAAGGGCCATCGCCGCCACCGTGGCCGTCGAGCACGCGGCAAATACAGATAGCCCCACGCTGAGCGCTACATCTGCCTCTCCCCACCGCCACCACACCAGAGGTCCTGCAACCGCGGCGAGGGCAAGGCCAATAGCGAGTCCGGTCAGCAACTCCCGCGCCACCATTTGCCGCATAGCGACACCAATGGATAGCCCCCGGACGACCACGGTTTCGGTCTGGGTACCGACTGCGTCCGCCAAATAGACGATGCTCGGGATGAAGAACGCCAACATGATTTGATTTCGAAGTTGTGCCTCGAACCAGCTAACGAAATCCGCAGCAAGCAGGGCACCAACGAGGCCCACTAGCAGCCAGGGAACACGATGCTGGAAGCGCCGCTGGACCGGCTCCTCGCTGGTAGTGCGAGCAATTGCGGTACTCTTGATGAATCCGCCTAACCGGGATAGATCCTCCTCGTGCTCGGACAGTAATACAGCAAGCATCCGGTGAGGGGGGATGATCCCAACGAAGCGCCCTTCTCGGTCAACAACGCTCAAGGCGGACTCCGTATTACGCACAGCGCGCCATGCGGCTACTTCTTGGTCTGTGCCCGGCGCGACAACAGGGGTGCCACGATCCATCAGATCATCCAAGGTAGTGTCAGCAGCGGCCGCCAGCAGATTCTCGACCCTCACCACGCCCCGGAACTTCTCATGAACGCAAACGACCACATGGCTCGCGCACTCATACCGCTGCCCCATTAGCTGTTGCCGCACTTCGCCAACTCGATCGCCTGGGCTAAAGATCGGGACCTGGATTGAAGCGTGCTCCGCAGCTGTTTCAAAGGTAACATGCTCATCGGCAATTATTGGATCGATCGGCATGCAATGCCCTCCTGTTCTTTTTGACTGAAAATTGACCCAC
>DZDI01000331.1 GCA_022730455.1 Phycisphaera mikurensis
CACTCTCGCTTGCGATTCGTGAGGCGTATGCCTCCAAACCACAGGTGATTATTTACCATACCCTGGAGATTTGGCATCCGGCTTTCACTACACCCATTCGGGTGGTGCGGGATCGGGCCAACCTGCTGGCCACCCTGGAGGCTACCGCTCCCCATCATCCGGCGACACAGGTTACTTTTATCGGGCTTCAGTTTGACATTGTCCCTCCGGATGCTTCCGATGCCGCTGCGCCGGTATGCAAGATTGAGCTGGATAATGTGAGCCGGGATATTGTCGCCAATATTGAACTGAGCATGGGCAGCAGTGAGCCGATTACCATGATTTACCGGGCGTATGAAGAAAATGACCTCACCGGCCCGGCCAATGATCCGCCGCTTGAACTGACGATCTTAACCATTAGCGCGACGCCGTTCCGGGTGTCCGCCACGGCTGGGCTGTTGAATTTCAACAACAAGAAATTCCCCGGCCTGGTCTATGATTCCAGGACGTTTAAAGGGTTGATCTCATGATGTCTACAGTTGAGAATTGGCCACGGCGCTATATCGGCGATGAGTGGGTATCGGGTTCTCATGACTGCTGGGGATTTGTGCGCCGGGTCTGGGCCGAGTGTTTTGGTCTGGATGTCCCGGTTATCGATGTGGACGCCATCAACCCGTTGACCGTGCGCCGGGAGTTTCGCTCTCAAGCCGAGCGTGAAAACTGGGAGAGTTGTGAATGGGAAGAGGGCTGCGCCGTGCTTATGGGCAAGTCTCAGCGGCCATGTCATGTGGGTGTCTGGACGTGGATGGATCGCGGCGGGGTGGTGCATTGCGTGGAAGGAAGCGGGGTCATTTTCACCGCTCCATCCGCCCTGCTGTTAATGGGATACCATATCCTTGGTTGTTATCGACGGGTTGAAAATGGTTGACAATTATCTCATCGTCCGCGATCCGTTTCATCCCCACACCAGCCGGGAATTTATGCCGCTGGTGCCGGGCATGACACTGCATGACATCGATGTGGCCGGTGACAATCCGTATATCATCCTGGTTGACGGCGAGGCGGTCTTGCGGGAGCAGTGGGACAGGCTGATAGACGATGAGTTTGTGACGGTGGTTGTTTTGCCGCAGGGGGGCGACGGTGGCAGTAATCCGCTGAGATTCATTTTGATGCTGGCGGTGGTGGCGGTGGCGCTATGGGCTGGCCCTGCGGCATTCGGTGTGGCTGCCACGGAAAGTGCGGCTGCTACCGCCGGATACTTTGGCACCAGTGCCTTTGGTGCGTCAATGG
>DZDI01000154.1 GCA_022730455.1 Phycisphaera mikurensis
GTATGGGAACATACATTGACGACGAGCGACAAAGACCACGGCCCCTTAGCCCCCGCCCCGCAGGGTTGGCCGCAAACGCCCCACCTGCGGCGTCGCATCAGCTCAATGGGTACACGGACCCGGTTTTCGCCGCTGGCTCCTTGCAGTTGGGGCGCTTGCGGCCAATCAATCCTAATTGGTAGGCGTGACAAAGCACTAGACCCATGCAGGTTTAATTGCGGGGGTTAGAATATTGGATATATACTCGATGCGGCAACCAATGACACATTTAACTTGGATATTTGGCCGCAAAATAAGCCTTTTATTGCTTCTTTCGCCCCCTGTAATGTATCATCAGGAGCCGGGTTGAGTATAGATAACAGGAGATACAGCTATGACACTAAGGGGTAGCAAAGCAGTCCGAGGGCTGGCGGCAGGATGTGTGGTGATTGGGGCAGGCTTGCTGGCCGGTTGCCTGCGGACGCACAACGATGTGGTTTTGAGCCAGCAAAAACCGCTGGAGGTAAACGTCAACCTGAAAGGTAAATTTACGGTAGTGATCCAGGAACAGGCCCAGCAAGGCATGGATTACATCGCGGGCGATACATCCCGGATCCCCACCATCACCCCACCGGCGGCCAAGCCAACCAAAGCCACCACGACGACAGCGAGCGCCCCGGGTACCAGTTCACTCCGATGGAAAGGCGGTACTGAACCGGTATTGTTCGCCGATAGTGGGGCCTCGATGAGCATTCACCAACTATTCATGCGGTTGCGGACAGATTTCCCGCGTGTCATGTCGCTGCTGCGACGCAGGCTGGTAGGTGAGGCGCACACTGGATACCTTACACCGCGCGGATCTTTGACAGCCGCTCAGGCTCAATTTGTGAATACGGAAAATGGCTTTCGCAAAAGCCTGTATAAAAAGCTGGCGCAGCGCAACGGGATATCAGTTGCCAAAGAAGCCTTGGCCTTTTACGCTGCACGGCTCAGGCACCTGCCCCATGGAGTGTGGGTTCAGTTGCGGGCCAAGGGCGGCGGTTGGGTATGGGTTATCTGGCGAGGCCAATCTTAATGCGGAGATTTCATGCAGATTAAAACTTTATTTGGGTCCCTCCTGGGAATTGCGGTCTTATCGGCGGCGCCGGTGTGCGTGGCTCGTTCGATGCTGTCCATGGCCGGGCAAAACCGGACCTCTCCTGCGCCCATCACACTGGCCGACAAGCCCGCCGTCAAATTTATCAAAGTGCACAAACTGGCGGACGGCCTGAAAATTGAAGATATCAGGATGGGTCACGGGCCCGCCGCCCGGACCGGTGATTCTGTAAGTGTGCACTATACCGGCTGGCTGGCCAATGGTGCCATATTCGATGCGTCGAAATTTCATGGGGATACGCCCTTCACTTTTCAGCTTGGTGCGGGGCAGGTTATTAAGGGATGGGATATCGGAGTGGTCGGCATGCGGGCGGGCGGTATCCGCCAGTTGGTGATTCCTGCGAGCCTGGCGTATGGCAGGCAGGGGGCACCGCCCACCATTCCTCCCGGTGCCACACTCACTTTTCGTATTCACATGCTAACCATCCACGGCGCTTCGGAGGCGGTCAGGCACCACCGCAAGGCACAGGCTGCCAGACAAACATTCTCGGCTAAACCGGCGACCAAATTCCGCAAGACATGGAAATTGGCGGATGGCCTGAAACTTGAAGAAATCAAACTCGGCCAGGGGCCCAAGGTGAAAAACGGCGAGACCATCGCCGTGCATTACACCGGTTGGCTGCCCAATGGGAAGGTGTTTGACTCGTCGCGCATGCACGGTAACCAGCAATTCACCTTCCAAGTTGGGGCCGGACAAGTTATCAGAGGTTGGGATGTGGGTGTGCTTGGAATGCGCGTCGGCGGTGTGCGACAACTGGTAATCCCCGCCAAGCTGGCGTACGGAAGAGATGGCAGCCCCCCCACCATTCCGCCGAACACGCCGCTGACATTTAAAATCCATTTGTTGGCCATTCAACCTGCCGGCTGGTAAATCAGCGTACCGGTCAGGCCACCTGTAGCGTGCACTCCGGAAGACGAATTCATCTTTTTTCTGGCCCGAGATATTATCCAAAGCCATCGCAGGCGTACGTGCGATATTTTCGCATTGTCGAACAGGTTTTACGGCACAGGCTGATGCCGCTTAAAGATGGGTATCACCACGACGGCTACGGGCAGCGTCAGCAGGCCCATAATTATGAAAACGGTGGAAGACTGCAGGTGCTTTTGCAGCGGGATGTAGATGACCCCCGCTACCAGCAAGCCTATGGAGGAAGCGAAACCCGCGGCCGCAATAACCCGACCTCGCCGTTCAGGACTGGGCCGCGTTTGAAAAAAACTTCCCAACGGTACCATCATGAGTCCTCCCGCCACACCCGCACAGGCCAGCATGGAAAGCAGAAATATGATTTTACCAGTACCCGGAAAAACCGGAGCCAATCCCGACAGACACAAAAATGCGGCGAGCGCCGCCGTTGCGCCTGGCGTCATCCATAAGCCATTGTCTTTGGCTACTATTTTGCCTGCCGCAAGCGATCCAATCACCACGCCCAGCATTTCTGACAGGGCCAGATAACTGGTCGTGGCATCACTTAACCCAAACTGCAATTTACCCATTTTATTAATGAAAAGAATTTGCAGGCCCGCAATGAACCAAAAATAGGTATACATGATGACGGAAGCTGTTAGCAAACCATCGTTTCGGAAATCCCATAAATCCTTAATGGAACTCACCGGGCCGGCCCATGGGAATGGCTCTCTCGGATTGCCTGCCGGTCGATAAGGAACCCCAAAGCTCACCAGCAGCCCGACAATGGATACCACGACCAGCGAACACGCCGCCAGCAAACGCCCCAATGGCAGGCCGTGCACGGTACCATTCACATTCAGTACCAGCCCTGCCGCAACAACACCCAGTAAAATGCCGGCTGTGGTGACGGATGTGAGCCGAGCATTGGCGTGCACCACATAGCTTTCCGGGTAGATATCTGGTATGCAACCGCTTAAGGCCGGGCCAAAAATGGTGGCCTGAAATGCCATCAAAGTGATAACCACCACGATCAGCGGCCAATTTAATGTCATAATCCCCACGCCCCCCAAGCTCAGAAAAATTAGCTCCATCAGCTTGGACGCAATAATGACTCGTTTTCGAGGGAACCGATCGGCCAACCAGCCCGCCACCGCGTAAAACAGCAGAAACGGAATCGTAAACAAGATGGTGATTATGCCCGGCAGACCGGGGTGGTGGTGGCTGAGGGCCAGCAGGCTTACCGCCTGTTTGTTGAAATTGTCGTTAAAATTACCCAGCGTATAAGCCATAGCCATGGCGACAAAGAGCAAACGTCCGCGACGTATTTGCTCCGGCAGGCTTACCGTCATCGCTTGGGGCGGCGAAATCGACAGAAACGGGTCAGATTCTCGCGTCTCGGCCATGGTGTGATCCTAAACAAACCGCTTCCGCACAGTCCTACCGGGCCACGATCATCAAACAATATGATACATGAATTCACTGGCCCCACCACCTATGGAGCCTGTCCAAGTAATAGCAGGGCAGCATGGTATTAAGCCATGCGACCCATCGGCCTTGATATCCACGCACGGCGTTGGTAAAACGGAAGCCATTGGGCGGCATCGTGGAATACCGCAACCGCATTTGTCAAATTTGAAGTGGCAGAACTAGGATGTGTGCCCGTTATAGACTGACCAATTCGCCGTCGCAGATAGCCAGACACCTTGGGCTTCTGGATGCCAATCTCGTACCTATTTTTTTAAATTCTCCCGTGAATATTGCCATTTCCCAAATGGTGCCGGTTGTACGGAACCATGACGGTAGCAGAATGCTGACTACCGCGGAATGGGGTTTCCGGGCACCTTGGGATAAGGTCAGGCGTATCTTCAACGCGAAGGCTGAAACCGCCGCCGAAAAACCTGTTTTCCGTACTGCCTTCCACCATGGACGATGCCTGATGCCGGCCAATGGCTTTTACGAATGGCCCAATAAACAAGCCACTTTGATCAGCTTTGCGGACGATCGCCTATTTTGCTTCGCAGGCCTGATGTCGGGCAATGAAGTAACCATGCTGACCTGTGCGCCTAATGATTTTATGCGCCCCATACACCACCGTATGCCTGTTATTCTCCACCCGGATCACTACACCCGCTGGCTGGGCTCAAGCGCATCTATGGAGGAACTCACATCGATCATCAGGCCACGCCCATGGATAGACATGGTTGCCGCGCCCGCTGGATAAGCGATCGCTGTCGCCGCGGCTATGGCGCGATTTTGTAGCTGATTAACTTCGCGGTGACGTGATTCACCGTCCGCTCCACCAAGCCGACGCCCATGGCATAATATTCCATTATGTGCATGACCATCTGCCGCGTCTGCACCTGGCCCGCCACCTTGATGACGCTGGTGATATGCTCGAGAGCCTTCACCCTGCAGCAGTGGAATGTGCCGGCCGGTACCGTGATATTTTTGTAGCCGATTATTTTGAGATGAGAATCCACGGTGGTAAGTCCGACGACCGTAAACGGCCCATTGGTGGCGGTTGATTTATCGGTCATGCCGAAATGCCAGTTATACCCTGGCTTCCAAAGAGATGATTTCGGAATGACCACGCCGGAGGTATCAACGACTTTGATTTTAATTTTGTGCTCGTGCACCATGCGAATGTGCACTTTGCCCACATCCGCAGAAACCCACCCTTGCGGGGAGAGCTTGAAATGCATAACCATGGAAACGTCACCGGTTTGCACCTGGGTGAAACGCGTGGGGCTTGACGCTGTGATCGTATATCGGAAACCCTTACCGCTGGGGTATTCATATTTCCAGGTGGAACCCTTAGTCGATGGAAATATGGTGTCGGCTCCGTGCGCTACGGCACCGGTGCAAAACAAAATAACGGATGCCACGCCAAAAGCGATGGCCACCCCACGAGACACTGATCGATACATTGAGCTACTCCTTGGCTTACTCCTGCCACACGACTTGATTGTCCCCGCTCACAGGCCGCATGGCAAGCAGAAGCTGGTGCAGGCATTTGAGTCGGGCGTGGCAATTTTTCCGGGCGGGGGTGAAATCGCCAAAAAGGCAGACGATTCACGGCGTTTCGTCGGAACTTCCTGAGGGGCCCAAGCGGTGATGGCACCCCACGCCTCCACAGACAAGAATGTCTGTGTCACACCCTGAAACTGAAACACTCATCCGCTCCGGCAATCATGTGAGTACCGCCCGGCGCGTTGTTCGTGCCGTCACCACATTCCTCTGCGATCTTAGCGATCGTAGCGATCTTGGCGGTGCAGGTTGTTTCTTTGGTTCACCGCAAAGGGCGCAAAGAAACGCCAGGTTAAGTAAATCTTTTATATTAAACGCTCTGCGCGACACCTAAACCAATATCATCATGCGATCAGCATGAAACCTTATGCCACACAGAGAAGTTTTATTATCTCACACAGAGGCGCAGAGCGTGCGAGGGACGCCCGATATCGCAGACATCCTGTCTGCACACCGCGTAGGCGAGACGCCTGGCTACAAGCCGGTGGCTATAACGCCCGCGGCACTGCCTCCCCCCTATATAGCCTTAGCATTACCCACATCTTTTTAAGAGAAATAGCCGATAATACTA
>DZDI01000332.1 GCA_022730455.1 Phycisphaera mikurensis
CGCCGCCGCAGGCGGTGAGTAGGGCAATGGGGGCAATGGCGAGGAGTTGCAGCGCTTTGCGGCGGAGCTGGTTAAAAAGGGTTTGGCTCATGGTGTTGCTTCCTGGGGTGTGGCCTGTAATTTAACGTGAAAGAACTCGGTAACTGATTATTTAATAAACAATTACAGCGGTAGGGTGGATAAGCGAAGCGCATCCACCATTCTTCATGTGTAAGGTGGATGCGCTGCGCTTATCCACCCTACGAGCTTAAGGAGTGGCCTGTAGGTTACTGGACGTTTTGAACTTCGGCGATCATTCCGTTTTCAACAATGCGTGGAGTGACGAAAATCAGAAGCTCAAACTTCTGGCTGTTTTTGAAGGTTTTGCTGAACAAAGCCCTGCCAATCCATGGAAGATCGCCCAAGAAGGGGATTTTGTCGATCTGGTTGATGTTGGTGATTTCATAAATGCCGCCGAGCACGACGGTTTCACCATTGTTCACCTGTACCTTGGTTTGGACTTCGCGCTTATCAATCGGCGGAACCCCGTTGATGGCGCGTGTGAAGTCGGGTTCGTCTTTTTGTACCTTGATGTCCATGATCACATTGTTGTTCGGTGTGATCTGGGGTGTGACTATCGTCTGCAATACCGCTTCCTTGAAGGATGTGGTGGTTGCGCCGCTGGAGCTGGCTTCCTGGTAGGGGATTTCCTTACCTTGCTTGATGTAAGCCGCTTGCCCGTTGGCCGTCAGTACACGCGGACTGGAAATGATTTCACCCTGGCCTTCGGCTTGCATGGCGGAAATTTCCATATCGACGAGGACGTTGGAGCCAAGAATGCTTAGACCGAGCTGCCCCATTGGGTTGGGTAAAATTGATGGAAGATTAACGTTGTAACGGTTGGCTGGCGTGGCCGAGAAGCCGGGCGATGGGCCGGGGATAATGTTGCCGGGGACGTTGCCGCCAACGATGTTGGAGAGCATCTGGTTAGCGCCAGCCCCGCTACCTGTATAAACAACGGTTCCATTGGAGCCTGTGTTGACACCCGTGACGCCCCATTTGACGCCAAGTTCACGCGAAAAATTGTCGGTGGCAATCACAATGCGGGTTTCAATGAGAACTTGTTTGACTGGTGAGTCGAGTTTTTTGACCAGGTCACGAATGCGTTGCAGATTGTCGGCGATGTCGTTAACCAAGAGGGTGTTGGTGCGGTCATCGATGGTGATGGTGCCGCGAGGGCTGAGGAAGCCGTTGTTGCTGGCCGCCGCGTTTGGTGCTCCACC
>DZDI01000032.1 GCA_022730455.1 Phycisphaera mikurensis
GCTTGCGGCCAACCCTGCGGGGCGGGGGCTAAGGGGCCGTGGTCTTTGTCGCCCGTCGCCATTGTATGTTCCCATAGGCAATCCTCCTCGCTTCGCGCCCACAACCTCCTAGCCCACCGTTAATCCTAATTGGTAGGCGTGTCAGAGCACTAGTGGGCTTGGGGAAAGGCTTCGCTAGGCCGTGCGTACGGAGCTTTGAGCCTCTTCCAAGCTCAGTGCGCGCCGAATCTGTTGAGCAGAAACGGGATCATCAATTTTTGCACGGCCAAACCCCGGTAAGGCACCCAAGGCCAATGCACTCGCCTGCGCGTCGGCATAATTGCTGATGAGCATCATTGGCGGCGGGACCGCTTGCGATCTCAAGGCCGCCAGCAGGCTTAGTCCATCCATCGGGCCATCGAGTGTGCGATTGATAAGCACCAGATCGTAGGGGTGCTGTTGGATATGTTTCATCGCGTCGGCACCGGTACGGACTTGATCGACGCTTGCTGTGCATACCCGCGCAATGGCCTTGCGCATATCGGCGTGATCGAAACTGCACGGACATACATCCAGGATGCGATATTCCTTTGGATTGTGTTCATTTGCCATGAGGGTGCTAACTCCTTTCCTTAAAGCGCACGCAATGTGAGTTTGGCGCGGCCGGTTTCCATGTGTACCGATAACTCGCGGTGGCTGGTCGCATAACTCTTTTTTACGTATCCGAGTGCAGCGACACGTAAGCGATCGACCGGTGCGGCACTGGTGATGTTGCCCACGATCTGCTCACCGTCATAGAGGGCGGCCCCGGCAGCAGGCGGAATTTCGCTGGCGATATCCATCCCCATCAATGCACGGGCAACCGTTTGGTGCGAATGCATGCGGGCGACAACCTCCTGCCCGATGTAACATCCTTTATTCAGATGTACGCCTTGCACGTAGGCTGGCCCCGTTTCCATGGGAAGATGCTGATCGGTAATGTCGATGCCGTACCATGGTGCACCCGCTGCTACGCGCGCTGTGTTAAATGCCGACCAACCGACTGGGGTGCCATTGCCGTCGGCCGTGAGCCTGTGCCAGATGTCGATCGCCAAATCATTGCCAACGGCAAGTTCCCATTGTGACAGGCCCAGGATATCCCGGCGATAAATCCAACCGCCAAGGTCGCTATTGCGCATCGCCTTGCCTGGTGCAGGCAGGCTGATTCCGGGTATGGCGGTTGCGAGTACGCCGGTGGCGTCCGGTCCTATAACCGATATCCGCGCCAGCCGACCAGAGATATCTTCCATCACGACGGCATCGGAAAACAGGTAGCGATCAAACGTTTGCAGCAACGGGCCGGCGATGCGTGCGTCGAGGTCCAAATAGACGCTATCATCTAACGGAACCAACACCATATCCGCACTGATTCGGCCCTTGATATTCAGCATGAAGCTATAGCGGACATCGCCATCGGCTAGCGTTTTAACGTCCTGAGTGAGCAGACTTTGCAAAAATTTAAGGCGGTCTTTGCCTGATATGCGCAGCACGCCCCGATGGGTAGCAGCCACAACGCCTGCCTGATTGATCAGGAGGTGGTGTTCAAGGGCGGGCTGGCCATAGTGGTCAGCAATGACGTGCGATGGGCCGTACGGAATGATGGCCGCATGGATGTTACGCAAAATCGCGGGTGCTGCAATCGTGGACAATGTGAAAAAGCCCTTTCCATTTACGCTCGGAACGATCCGGGCCGATATTCGCTATTATAGGGTATGACGATGGTCGAGGCAGATATGGAATGGCGGCTATTGGGGGCCGATAAATTTATCCCAATCGTGAACGTCTGTTGTCCGAGAGACAGTGGGTTATTGAATGGAAAGATTTCCGATAGCACGGCAACGTTATTAAGAGGCCGCCGCAGGTCAGGACAGCCCGATTTGCGGCCATTTTAGTGAGGTTAAATGGCGATGGGCTCTGCTGGGCAGGATGTTGCAGCGATGGTGATCCCCAGCACGCCGTTGGAGGCGCTGGCACTTTATGGCCATTGGCTGAAAGCGGTGGCGGTGGCGCGCCTACGCACCACGGATGGCGCAGATGATGTGATGCAGGAAGTCGCAGCGGCGGCCATGCGTAATTGGTCGACGCTGCAATCGCCGGAAAAGGCCAAGCCATGGTTGTATCGCCTCACAGTGCGGGCGGCACTGATGCATCGGCGGTCTCTGGGGCGGGCGCGCAAGCGAATTGCCCAAGCCGCCGAAATCCAGGCGATACGCCACGGCCGTCATGATTCGTCAGGTGGACCGGACCCATTGGAAGTGCTTTTAAGCAGTGAGCGAGCCGCCATTCTGCGGCAGGCGCTCCAAACAATGCCGACACGGGATGCGGAGCTGTTGATCATGAAACATGTGGATGATTGCAGTTACAGGGAAATTGCATCGCGTCTGGGTGTGACGGTGCCGGTGGTGGAAATGCGTCTCTTTCGCGCCCGGCAGAAGATGCGGTCGCTGCTGCAACAGCAGTTGGCTGCGTAGAGCGTGGATGGTTCCACGGCAACGGCCGTCTGGATGCGGTGGTGGATAGGAATATGAGAGGTCGCGCCGCGATGTGTATCAGCGGCAAGGAGTGTGCAACCATGTTTTCCTGGATGAATACGAATCACTTTGTCGCCGGTAACGGTGCTGGTACGCCAGCGGATGAGGCCGTGCTGGATGCTTTGGTGGATGATGAACTGGATGACAATCGGCGGCGGGAATTTTTACAGCGAATGGATAAGGAACCAGCCGGTTGGCGGCGGGTTGCATTGCGGTTCCTGCAGCGGCAGGTGGAACGTCGCGCGGTGCGCGATTTAATGGGTGGCGCCGTGGCACGGGTATCGGCTTCGCCCAAAACCGAAGGTAAAATCATCCGCTGGTACCCGGCGTTACGCGTTGCGGCAGTCGTGATGCTGGTCGCCGGGCTGGTGGGTATTTTCGCATCCCATCGAGGTCGTCGCCCGGCGGGTAAATTGGGTGCGATGGCCACATCCAGCCCTGTAAATACAAATACGGTGGCAGATCGAGGGTCGTCGCGTCGCCATATACAATTTTTCCCCGGGCCAGCGTCGCAGTTTCTGGGGCCATCCAATGCAAGCGGGCTCAACCCGCAGTATGGCGGGAATATTCGCCGAACCGCCAGACGCGTATTACTGGTGCCACGGGGCGGTAACCGCGTGATGGCTTATCCCGTGGCGCCGTTGAATGCTCAAGGCATTCCGATTTATTGAATCAGTAACAAGTAAGGTCGAATATTAAATGGTCGTCGCCGCAGCTACACCCCAACGCTTCATCCGCATGCCGACAATATGGCCGCATGCAGCAGCAGTGCCGCGCCAAGTGCTCCTTCTGTTGCTGGGTGCCATGATGGCGGGATTGCTGGGGACAGGCTGTCGCGCGGGTGCCGCGCCGTCGGCCATCAATAGGCCGGCATTTCCGCAAAAGATATCTACCATCCAGCGTGCACGCTGGATTGGTGTGGCGGTGCAGGGTATCCCTCCTGTCTATGGTCGCTTGCTTGGCTTAAGAATGGGCCAAGGGTTGCTGGTGGTGATGGTGGTGGACGGCAGCCCGGCGGCGAAAGCGGGTTTATCCCCCGGGGATTTAATCATCCGTGTGGATCATAAAGATGTGGATTCTCCAATGCAGTTGGTTGCTGCCGCGAATCGTCATGTACATGGTAAGGTCGAATTATGCGGCATGCAGGTGATCCGAGATGGCAAGCGGCTCACCGTGAGGATTGAATCCAAATTGCGGCCGCAGTTGGCGGGCTCCCATTTGCGGGTGGAGCGGCTGGCTATGTCGCAGGAGATGGTGCCGCTGCAAATCAATAATCCCGCCATCGCGCTAACCCGTGCCCCTAACGATGTGATGCATGAGACGGACACACCAAAAGGCGTTCGGACATTGGCTCCCATGACGCCGATGACATGGACGCGGCACGTCGATATTTATGGTTACGTGCATAGCACCATTAGCTATGGAGGGCACAATTACCGCATTCTGCCATCAACCCTGAAGACGCTGCCTGATCCCGTGCGGCAAATGGTGCGGATGCTGGTGGCACAGCATGCCATGCTGTTGCAAGCACCGCCAACCGAAGCGCAGAAACTGGCGATATTAAAGGCGCGCATCGCTTTTTTGCAAAAAGCCCAGCGGCAGGTGCAGGCAGAACTCGCCCGCCTTCTGAAGGGCCAGTCAAAACCATAATTAAGCACGTGGGTATAAACCATCTGGCCGCCCATCGGGGGCTCATGGCGTCCGGACAACGGGATGACACCCGTCAAAGTCATGGTCGATCTGCTTGCGGTTGGCGACAAGGGCGAGGGATTATTTGGTACTGATCCCCAGCGGCGGCCGAGGCTCGGTTTGAGAATCAATTTGGGCGGCAAGGACTCCGAGCGACCCAGCAGGCCCCTTTCTGCGGGGAACTTCTTGCCGTATCGCGGTGAAACTTCGGATCTGACCGTGCCTGTTCAGTTCATTACCCCCGAATCTCTGGAGATGAGGCCCTTGGCTGCAATCTGCGACCAGATTTTATTGGACTCACAGGAGGGGGATGTGATCGCTGCGACGAAAATTCTCGATCCTAAGATAGAGTCCATCGTCTTTCTAACTGGCCAGGGGGAGGCACCTCCGTCTGCACGCGGTCGCGCGGGGTTTGTGGCCAGTTTCACGGATGACAAGCGGCGGGTTCCTTTGGGAAGCTGTGGCGACGGTATGCGGCGACTGCTGGCGTTGTCGGCGGCGCTCATAAGGGCCAAGGGCGGATTCCTGATCGTGGATGAAATAGATACTGGATTTCATTATTCAATTATGACGGACGTGTGGAAGTTGGTCGTTTCCACGGCCGACAGGCTGAATATACAAGTTTTTGCCACCACGCATAGCCTTGATTGCATCCGGGGGTTGGCCGAGGTTTGCCGTGGCAATTCGGTTGGGCACCGATGGGGGCAGATATGCGCAAAGCTAACGCCGATTGGCCTGAGTATGCCGGACGTGCCGCCTGCGGAAGGCTTTATCGGAGAAGCTGATTCATTAAAGGTTCGCGTCGGAGTTTGGTTAAAGCCGGATAACCAACGGGACTTTGGCAAGCTCGAAGATCTGTTGCGGACATTGGTGCCGACTGGGGATACCCTTTATGAACATGCTGAGCACTAGACTTCCTTATAGAACGGCGATTAAGGCCAAGTTCTTGAACGCCGACAGCCCCGCCGCGCAAAAATTTATGGGCTGGTTCAGACTCCTGTAGGCGGGAGCCGCGCGGGTGAACGCCCGCACCGTCAATGTTTCACCAACGACCAGAAGCGGCGTTCCACCATGCGGAAATGCTGAAAGCTCGCATGCATCAACCGTAGATAGTCGGCAACGGCCTTTTGGGCAGCCGGGGTCTTCACCCCCGATTGCATTAAGTGTTTAAGTGCTTCAGTGGTATCCGAAAGATGGCGGGCGGCATCGTTAAATTCACGCACGGCGTCGTATAGTTCAGCATTTGCCTGTTCATTTTTACCCGGGCGATACAGCAGTCGCCACGGGCTGTGGTGAATTTCAACAGCGAAAAGTTTCAAATTGGACGCCGCGTCATTAAGTGACCGCAGCATTTGGCTGATGCGGTGCTGATTGGAAACCAGCAGCGAATCGGCATGGCGGGCGGCGCCGCCGGCGTTGACGAGAGTTGTGTGCAATTCGGTCAAGTTGGTCTTGACCTGCGCCAGAAGATTAGGAAGGGAGTTTTTAATATCAGACGTGATGACGTTAATGTTGGGCAGCGCTTCTTTGCGGCCGGAATGGATTAGTTTGCCGGCCTGATTCATCGCATAAGTGACGCTGCTGGCCAGATCGTTGTAGTGTTGAATAATTTGTGGGACATGGGGTTCAATCGCTGCTACCGCCTTTTGTGCCGTAGCCGTAACCTGATTAATGGATTGGGCTGCAGTGCCGATACTGGCGAGATCGGTATTGACCCGGGGCAAGGTCTGGGTGCGGAACTGGTGCACGATGGCTGCGATGTCGGGAAATATGGCTGAGGCTTTTTCCAATTCCGATGTCAAGCCGCCGGGGTGTCCGGTGAGGACGGTATTGGGAGGCAGCGGTTGACCAGTACCCAGGGAACTAAAGTTAAGCCAGCTTGTTCCGGTAACTGTTCCACCCACAGCCAGATAAGCGCCCTTTCGGAGGACATAACTTTTGGGGATGGTAAAGGATACCTCGATATCAGGGTGGGCGCGGTCGGATTGGATTTGAATCGACGAAATGGATCCAACGGTATAGCCGCCGATGCGCACGTTATCGCCGCGGTTCAAGCCTCTAAGGTCGTCGTTGAGCGCAAAGCGGGCGGTGACGGATTGGCTTGGCATGAACACACGTGAAAAACCTTTGATCGCGACGATGATAAACACAATCGCCAGAAAACTCAGCGCCATAAAAACGCCCGCACGCAGCGCATCACGCTGTTTCTTGGCCATATCTCACCTGTTAAACAGAACTTTTTTTTGCAGCAGGTCGGCTTCATACGCCTGCTGATCTGCTTGTGGGCTCAGGGGCCCATCGAGCAATCCATCCACAAATTGCCGCACCAGCGGATCATCCGAACGCTTAAACTCGTCGGGTGTGCCAACCAGATAAAAGCGCTTTTCAGCCAGCAGTGCCATTCGATCCGCCACTCTGAAGGCGGTGTTCATATCGTGAGTAATAACAATGCTGGTGACATCCATTTTATCTTTCAAATCCAATATCAAGCGTGATATCTGGGCGCTGCTGACCGGATCGAGGCCGGCGGTTGGCTCATCGTAAAAAAGCATGCGCGGTTGCATCATCAATGCGCGCGCTAGGCCGGCACGTTTTTTCATACCGCCCGATAGCTCTGACGGCATGCGGTCAATACTTTCGCGCAGACCGACAAGCTGGAGGTATATTTTAATCATGATTTGAATAAGTTCTTCCGGCAGGTCGGTATGCTCGCGTACAGGTAACGCCAGGTTGTCGCGCAGCGACATGGAATTGAACAGGGCACCGGTCTGGAACAGCACCCCCACCATCAATCGCCAGGCGTTTAATTCACGGCGGGAATAGTCGGCGAATTCGCGCCCGTGGATACGCACGCTTCCGCCGTCATAGGGCAGATGTCCCATGAGAACCCGCAGTAAAGTGGATTTGCCCGAGCCTGATCCTCCCATGACCACCAAAGTTTCGCCGGGAAGGACTTCCAGATTGACATCATCATAAAGTATCTGATCACCAAAACTTTTACTAAGGTGTTTAAGCTCGATGATCGGCTGCCGGGTCTTGATAGCATTTACATCCATAGGCGGTCAAAACCCGAGAAAAAAGAAGATCGTAGTGAAAAACAGATCGGTGAGGATCAGAGCGACGATGGTCATGACCACTGTGCGACTCGTGTTGATGCCGACGCCCTGTGCTCCGCCGCGTACTTTCAACCCCAAGAAGCAGGCGATGGTGCTGATTTCCAAGCCAAACACGGCCGCCTTTATTAAGCCGGTGATAAAATCTCCGACGGTGAGGATCTGCACGGCGTGCTGATAAAACTGGACGGGATTTAACTGCAGGAACAGCCCCCCCACCAGCATGCCGCCCGCGATGGCTGCCAGATCCCCCACCACTGTCAGGCATATCATCATGACGATGCATGCCAGCAGGCGTGGAACCACTAAAAATCGAATGGGGTCGATGGCATGGGCTTCAAGGGCTTCGATTTCCTCACCCACCACCATGGTTCCAATTTCGGCGGCAATGGCTGAACCCCCGAACCCGGTAAGCACCACGGCCGAGATAAGCGGCCCCATCTCGCGGAAGGTGGCCAGGGCCACCACATCGGCCGTGGCAGGTATCAAGCCAAAACGGGCCAATTCGGGTGCCATTTGCATCGCCAGGATCGCACCAATGCTGGCCATGACCAAAATAACGATCGGCAGGCTGTCCACGCCGATGCGATTCATTTGGTGCCATAAGTTGCGCCAACCAAGTCGTCGCCCGCGACCACGGAAAAGGGATGGCCCGATGGCCGCAAGTGAATCGCGCAGCAGCAGACCGAATTCACCAATAAGTTCAATGGTCTGTCGCATCCGCACCTTTCTCGGGTGCAGGGCTGGTATCGAAATCCAGTCGCGCCCCCTGCAGCAATTGCTGGGCCTCGGCTGCGGGCAAATCATCTACGATGTCGAAGAGGTTATCCAGCCGACCGATCTGGATGATGCCACGTGCCATTTTTGGTGGGTGCAGGAGATATACACGCCCTCCCGGTGGAAGCAACTGGATCGTTTCCACCAGCCCGGCAAGCCCGGCACCACCAAAGCGGTCCAAAGCCTCAAGATCAAGAATAAATTGTTTCGGCTTATAGTGGGCAATGACCTCGATGACTTCTTCGCGCAGCGCGGGCAGCAGAGATAACGTCATGGATCGGCTTAAATGGTAAAAGACGCGCCCGTCGCCCAGATTTTGAGCCGTCCCCAGAGAACAATCACGGCAGCGGTGGCGGGCTTTCATCCGTGTACTCCGTTTGGTTTTGTGGTCACATGCTGCGATTCCCACTGACGCCAGCGCAAAATAGCCAACTGCCGCTGGCTTGCAGGTGCATAATATACATAGCCCATTTGACGGCCGGTGATCTGCTTGAGCGCATAGGCACAATAGAAGCGAATCGCTGGATCCGTAGAATTCAGTCCTTTGACGAGAATAGGAATTGCGGCTGTCTGATGTTCGGCCGCGGCCTTTTTGATGGCGGGAATTCTAAGCGACGGGTCTCGACTCATTAAACTTGGATGGCCGAGTTCAAATAAGCCACATCCTTCAATGCAGAGCACAGCGATGGTGCAGGTTAGAACCCCGAATGTGCGTTGAAATCTGGTCCGGCTGCGAGCGGTCGTAATGATGTTGCGCCGATGCATCCAGCGATCACCCCTTTGCTAATTCCTCCGCCTGCTGGTGCGTATCTTATGGTACGCACGATATCATCACCAGCGTGGCATATTGGGGTCGCGTCAAACAGCGATGCCTCGCTATAATTGCGTCGTGTGTCACAGGTGATGGTGACGGAATCGCTGGCGTGGAGTATTAACGCATCTAGATATGGCCATTGATGAAATAGATGATTCGGCATTGTGCGCGCGGCGGATATCTGTTACCGAGTCGCCGGCTGCAGCACGCTGGATGCGCGAAATGAGCGGCGGTGGATTGCTGACGCTGGCGCATTTTTGGGATCATCTTCCGCAGGCATCAAAATTTACGCAGCCTGATTTGCATCTCGTAGCTGTGTTAAGAGAGAACCAATCATTTTCACCGATTGGTACCTGGGAGACGTGTCGCGGCGTGATGTTGTACGTGCCCCACGCGCACCGAGCTGAGGTTTTTGCGGTGGACACCATCGCCGCCGAGCGGTTGGCCATGTATTTAGGGGGATGGGAGCGGCTATTGCGAGGCTCATCGGGCGATGATGGTCCTATAACTGATGATGTGGCTCCATCTCCATTGCAGTTTTTAACCGGCGACGCGGCGACGGTGGCAGCCATGCTGCCTCAAATGTTAAAGCTGGTGCGTCGAAAATCAGCGGTGAAGACCATTACCAATCACGTTATGGCTCTTGGCCCGGATGTTGTGGTCGGTGAGGAAACTCATGTTCGCCCTGCGCGAGCTGAAGATGAAGCTGCACTAAATCGCTGGCGTCGTCTCTATTCGCAGGAACGGGGCATTTTGTTTGATGCCAATGTGTTGGATGGTGTTCGAGCTGGGAAGGTCTTTGTCTACGACGCCGGTGGAGCGGTTGCGTCCGTCGCGAAATGGGATATCGAATTGCCTGGACATGTAGAAATTGGTGGCGTCTATACATTTCCCGAACATCGCTCAAAAGGGTATGCCAGGGTGTTGACCGAGGATTTATCCTTTCGGATTAGAAAGCACTGCAAAACACCGATTTTGCAAGTGGACGAAAGCAACATCCCAGCGTATCAAATGTATTTGCGCCTCGGATGGGGCGAACTGGGCAAACTCACTCGGGTCTGGTTGTCCCTCTGATGGGTTGGCAAGGAGTCTATCTGAGTGGATAGGGTTTTAGGGTGCGGTGCGGCATGTTCCACGTGGAACATACGGGCTTCAAACGACGTAAGGCCGGGAACCACTTAATTGTAATTGCGCGCCGACATAGCGATAGCACCTCAGCCGCCATATCTCGTATGCAAACGTGATTGACAGAAGAGGTGAATTGCTGCAATATGTTCCACGTGGAACATCGCCGGTTGTTCAACTTCCGGGGATTCGGTTATTCGCTCTACCCGGTTAAAATGCCGTGATGCCTATTAGGAGAATTGCCATGCCCTTAAAACCGCGTCTTGGCAAGGGTCTAAATGCCCTCATAGCCCAACAAACGCCGCCTTCTCAGACGTCAGTCGCTTCACCGATCTCTGGCGGGCCGCACGTCCAAAATATTCCCGTCGATCATATCTCGCCTAATCCTGCCCAACCCAGATCGCCATTCACCGCCGACGATATCGCTGAATTGGCAGAATCAATCAAAATACATGGTGTTCTTGAACCTGTACTGGCGCTCCGCAGGGATGATGGCCAGTATGAGTTAATTGCGGGCCACCGCCGGACGTCAGCCGCCAAAGCGGCTGGTTTGAAGCTGATTCCCGCCATCGTCCGCGATGGCATCACGCCAGAACAACAAACTGAATGGGCCTTAATCGAAAATATCCACCGCGAAGACCTCAATCCGATCGATAAGGCGATGGCGTACCGCACGTATATTGACCGTTTCCATCTCACCCATCAGCAGGCGAGTCAGCGCCTCAGTCAGGATCGAGCGTCGATTTCTAACTATCTTAGAATACTTGACTTGCAATCAGATATCCGAGACATGATTCGCACGGGAAAACTCTCTTTTGGCCATGCAAAAATCCTCGCTGGCCTTACCGATGCTTCTCGGCAGGTGGAACTCGCCACCATGGTAGCTCAAACGGGTATCAGCGTGCGGGAGCTTGAGCGGCTCGCTGCCGTCGGCGGCGGGCCCGCTGATCAAGCGGACACGGTTGTGCACGAACATTCGCGCAGCTTGAAAAGTGCTCATGTCATCGAGTTGGAGCAGGAGCTATCGCGGAAATTGGGGACGAAATTGCGAATATTCCCAGCTCGCAGGAAGGGTTCCGGCAAACTGGTTATTCAATACTATTCCCTCGATGAATTTGATCGCCTTGTGGAAAATCTTACCGGTAAGCCAGGTTGATATGGAAGAAGCCTCCACCTCGGTGCCTCTGACGATCCTATCCCGCCTGCGGGAGATGTTTCCCGGCTCGCATGTCAGCACCTGCCGGAAAATGGTCACCGACGGCCGGGTCGCTTTACAGGGCGTGCGGGTGCGTTCCGTAAATACCCCCGTCTGCCAAGGCCAGGTTGTGACGGTTGAGGATGCCCAACCCCAAAGCCGTCTGGCCGGGGCCGAAATAATCTACTCCGACAGCGATATTCTGGTATATGCCAAGCCCCCGGGTGTGATCACTTCAACCACGCGTGATGAAACGCGTCCTACCCTGATTGCCGAGCTTGAAAAACGGGTTGACCGTGATGTACCCGGAAGTAGTATTTATTTAGTACATAGACTGGACCGTGATGCCTCCGGGCTGCTCATCTTCGCCCGTAATGTCAAGGCGCTGGCCAGCCTGAAAATGCAATTCCGCCGGCATACGATCACACGCCGCTATGTCGCGTGGGTGCACGGCAACCCCGCTCCTGCCGGTGAATTGAACGATACGCTGGTTGAAAATGCGACCGGTCGGATGCTGCTGCGCCCGGACGGCAAACCAGCGCGGCTGTATTATCGGCATATTAAAACAGCGGGAGCGTACCACCTGCTGGAAGTGGAACTCTATACCGGACGCAAACATCAAATCCGCGTGCAGTGTGCCCAGCACGGTTTCCCGGTGGCAGGCGACCGCGTCTATGGCAAAGCGGATGGGCAAAAGCGTCTGCTGCTTCACGCTTTGGAACTGGTTATCAATCACCCGCACAGCGGGCACCGAATGGCTTTTCGATCGCCGTTGCCCACTGATTTTCAGCCCCGCAAACCATCACCCCCTGCTCTGCACAGGCCCGTAGATCGCCGTAAAAAGCCGCGAAAATAGGTTTACGGGTTGGAATGAGCCGGTGGTGGCGTGCTGTCATCTTTGATCAGATATACCGGCAGTCGCCGTTTGGGATCGCCTGCCAGGTACACCGTCCGGGATGTAAAGGCAAATTCAATATCCATTTTTTCAAATGCCCGCATAAGCGTAAAGTTGAAGCGCTGGTTGTAATCAATAAAACCCCAATAATCGGTCGCAGGCCGGTAGTAATAGTAGACGGTTATGTTGAGAGAATCGGTTGCAAAATCATTAAAATAGACACGCGGCGGATTATCATTGAGATTTTCGGGATTGTGAACCGGGCCACGAAAATCATCGCTTTCCAGTATTCCGTGGATAATATCCACCGCCTGACGCATTTTTTCAGCGCCGGCATCATAGGTAATACCGAGCGTTAAAAATCTCCGCAGATACGGGCGTGCCGATATATTCTGGACACTGGTGTTGACAATATCAGAATTAGGTACCGATACCAGAGTGCCGTCGAATAGTCGCAGCCGCGTGGATCTAAAGCCGATATCTTCCACGACACCGGTAAAACCCTGATACGTGACCTGTTGGCCAATAAGAAAGGGGCGATCAAGGAATATAGTTACCGAACCAAAGAGATTTTTAAGCGAGTCCTGCGCCGCCAGCGAGATCGCCAAACCGGCGATGCCCAGCCCGGCCAGCCAGGAACCGATATCCCGGCCAAAGACATTCTGGGCAATGAAAAGCAGCGCTATGATGAGCACCAAAAGGCGCAGAGTTTTTCGGATAATCGGCAGGACTTGTTCGGTCAGCGGTGTCTCATGACGCTGGATAAAGCGTTTGAGGGCGATTTCTACAATCTCGACCACGTTGTAGAAGTACCAAAAAATACCAATGGCAATCAGCAGCAGCACCATCTTGCCGCTGGCGTAACGCAGTACACTGTTAAGATGCAACTGGCCCAACCCCACGAGCAGAGAAAGTGCAAAAATGACAAGGTTTATTGGCTTGGCCATCGATGTCATCAGTACCGCGTGAAAGTGCCAAGCTTTCTTCTCCAGTCGGTCTCCAACGGCGTCAAAGGCTAAAATCACCGCCCGGCCGAGAGCCGCACCGACCAAAATGGCCGCAATCAAGATGAACCAATTCCACCAATGGTTGGCCATCAGGAGGCGATGAAAATTTAGCGCGTGCATCATGTTGCCATATAGCGTGTTGAGACTGTGGGGATGCTCTGTCTGGGCGGCAGACATCGCATTATTGCCGGCGAGGACAACTTTAATCGGCACCACGCTTGCTTTCATCGTTATATTCCTAACCTTTCCCGAGACCCATTTCAACCATCGCATTCCAAACAGGCGGCTATAAAGGATTCGCCAACCGCAGCGCATATTGCCGGCTTGATCCCCTCCTGGCTATTAGTGCCGCGCGGCCGCGGTCCACCATTGCCTGTGCTGCCGACGGGTTTGTGATCCAACCCTGGATCACTGATTTGAGTCCATCGACATCGCTTATTCGCTCGGCACCGTCAACCTCCAGCAATAAGGCCGCCGCATCGGCAAAATTCCAAGTGTGCGGCCCAAAGCACACCGGCCTGCCTGCGGCCACAGCTTCAATCATGTCGCTGCCACCCAGCGGCACGAGTGATCGGCCCGAAAATATCCCCATTGAAAGCGCGTAGACAATTTTCAACTCACCAAAGGTATCCAATAGGGTCACTTGATCCGCAGATAACTCGGTGGGATGTCCACCATCCGGCCTTGCCGACCGGCGGACCACCGAAAGGCCTCGGCGGCGAATGGCGTCCTCCACCTGACCGTAAATCTCCGGCTTACGTGGGGCGATGCACAGCCGCAGGTGGGGAAGCTGCCGCTGCAGCGCGGCATAGGCATCCAATAGTATCTCCTCTTCCCCTAGGCCCGTCGATCCCGCTGTAAAAAGCCAATGTGCGGTGCGGAGTCCCAATGCGGCGGCCATACGCTCAACCCCGGTAATCCGCTGAGAAAAATCGGCCGTGTCGTACTTAATGGTTGGCCATACCGTCATATGTTCAGGCTCGGCACCCAGTGCTTGGAACCGTGCGCCAATCGCCTCGCTTTGCACGCCAATATGCCGCAACTGCCGCAGCATGCGTCGCATAACCGGCTTGACTATAACGTAGCGGCGGTAGCTCCGGGCAGTCATGCGTCCATTAATGATTTCCACCGGTATGCGACGTCGCCGACAACCCGCCATGAAGTTAGGCCACACCTCTAATTCAATCAGGCCCACCACGGAGGGTTGCACCACATCGAGAAAGCGGCTGACCGCGGACGAAAAATCCAGTGGATAGCGCAGCACCATTACGCGCAGCGTACCGGGGGGGTAAATTTTCAAGGCCTGCGCCATGCCGGTATCCGTTGTCACGGTGACGATGACCTGAATATCATCACCCAATTTCAATATCTCATTGATCAGTTCGGCGGCGGACGCAAGCTCCCCTACTGAAACGCAGTGCAGCAGCACGCGGCGGCCAGCGGGTGCAATGGCCGCGCGTTCGGTTGCCGAGAGTCTGCCCAGACGTCCCGCCCACCCCCGGCGATATTTACCCGTCCGCCAACTGCGCAGCAATAACCACGGTGCCGACACCACCAGAGCCAAAATGTAAATCAGATCAAAAATAATATCCCAATACCCCGGGTAAGGAATAACCTGCTCAGCCGCCATCGTTTGCACAGGTGGTGTGCAGATCATTACTCGCATGGAACACGTCGGCTGGACGCTTCACCGTGGCGCAACCCAGCGTGCCCCAACCTGCTCGGTCACCGCCGGATACCATTATAAATGGCCACGCTGATTTAATATCCAATCCCGCAATTGCGCCATCTCAGTAGCGGTGGGCGACTGTGCGGTTTTTGACTTTCGAGCATGCTTCAAGCGGTCGCCGGTGGTATCCGCGCACGGGCGACTTAATGGCTGATGCGTGGACTGCTGTTCCTTTTTGCTTATGCCCGATGTCACTACGGATGAGGCAGCCGGCGGGTGTTTATCGGGCACGGGCCATTCAAATGCAATGCGATATAGTTTTTTGCCGACAGGGGGGATACTGGGGTATATCCGACGGAGTTCAGCCATCAATTCCGCTAAATTATTAAATCCATCGGCCAGCGCATCGGCATCGGTCAATTCGTTCATGTCGTGTATCACTTCCACCCCGGTAATGAGCATTCGTCCAAGACCGGGGGTGAAGCTCACCTGGCCGGCGGTTACTATGGGCCTGGTCCAAAAACGCAGAGTCTGGCGTTTTTTTCCGTCACGAACCAACTTCACCAGATGTTTTTTCAGCAGCAACACGGTATTAGGATAAACCAGCGTTTAACGGTTGGCCATAGCGGTTGCGGCCCCAAAAAAAGACGCCGGGCGAAACCCGCCCGGCGCCGAAGAACATCACGCAATGACAAATGGTCAGCTCTCCAAGCCACCGCGATACTTGCGAGGGGCATCTTGTTCAGTGGCTTGAGCTTCTTCGGTCGGGCCACCCTGGACGCGCTTAAGCGAAAGCCCAATTTTCCGATCGTCCATATCGACCCGAAGAATCTTCACTTCCAATTCGTCGCCCAATTTTACCATATCCTGCGGATTTTCCACCTTGTCGTCGGAAAGCTCGCTGATGTGCAGCAGACCTTCCAAGCCCGGTTCAAGTTCCAGGAACACGCCAAAATTGGTGATCTTGGTGATCTTGCCGCGCACAATCATGCCGGGACGGTAATTGGTGGGAATGGCATGTATCCACGGGTCTTCAGTCAACTGCTTCATGCCCAATGCGACGCGATTTTTATCCTGATCCACACTCAGCACCACACATTGCACTGCATCGCCTTTCTTAAGTTGTTCACTTGGATGGGCGATCTTCTTGGTCCAGCTCATATCCGTCACGTGCAGCAGGCCGTCGATGCCTTCCTCAATTTCAATAAATGCACCATAATTGGCTACGTTGCGTACCTTGCCGGTAACAACCGTACCAGCCGGATACTTTTCAGCCAGAACGGTCCACGGGTTGGCTTCGGTCTGTTTGATGCCGAGGCTTATTTCCTGTTTGGCCTTGCTCACTTCAAGGATTACCACATCCACCTCTTCACCCACGGAGAGCATCTCTCCGGGATGATTGATGCGTTTGGTCCAGCTCATTTCAGAGATGTGCACCAAGCCTTCGACACCTTCCTCAAGTTTGACAAATGCGCCGTAGGCGGTGATGTTCGTCACTTGGCCTTTCACGCGCGTGCCGATGGGATATTTCTCGTCGGCGTGTTCCCATGGCGAGGTATGTTTTTGTTTGAGGCCCAACGCGATCTTTTCCTTTTCCCGGTCCACGCTAAGCACCATGACCTCCACTTCCTGCTCTAACTTAAGCACATCGCTGGGGCGATTGACCCGGCCCCAACTCATGTCGGTGATGTGCAGCAGGCCATCTACGCCTCCAAGATCGATAAATGCACCGAAATCTGCGAAGTTCTTCACGATACCATGGCGCAACTGACCCACTTCAAGATCATCAAACACCTTCTGTTTGGCCTCGGACCGCTGGCGTTCCATAAATTTGCGGCGGCTGATGACGATATTCCGCCGTTCCAGATCGATTTTCAGTATTTCTGCGTCAACCATGCGGTTGATAAACTCTCCAATTTCTCCCGGTCGCCGCACATCCACCTGCGAAGCGGGCAAAAATACTGGTACGCCGATATCCACCAGCAAACCGCCTTTAATTTTGCGGATTACTTTGCCGCTGACGGGATCCCCCTCTTTCTTGGTGCTGACGATGGTTTCCCACCCGCGGATGCGATCAGCCTTGCGTTTGGAAATCTGTACCAGGCCATTTTCAGACTCCACCTGCTCCAGAAGCACGACTACGTCGTCGCCCACTTCCACATCGGCGGGGTTGTCGAATTCGCGCGCCAGTGACAGAACGCCTTCACTCTTGAGGCCGATTTCCAAAATGACATCGTCGCCACGAATGTTGACGATTTTTCCGGTCAGCAGTGACCCGTTCGCAAATGTCTTGCCAGAAGCTTCGAGCATGGATTCGATGTTGACTTCGCCACCCTCGTAGTGGTCTTTGACCTGTTCGTTGCCTGATTGGCTATCGAGCCCCAATTCTTTGAGCAGTGCATGATTAACCATAACTATTGATTACCTTTCCTCGCCGCTTGCATTCTTCGCCTTTCGTACCTTCTGGTCAGGCATTGACTATGGAATGGCAAATGGGATGAGAAACAGACCGCTTCGGATATTTGGGGCGGCCAAACACTGGCTACCCCAACTGCATCGAAACTCCGCAGCCATCGCCACCTCGGCGCTGGCCAAGTGCTGGCTGGCCGCCCGCCGGATTTGGATGGACGTATCAGTATATCTGCCGGAGAAAATCACGCAAATGAAAAAAAACGGGACGGTGCCCGAATGAGAGATTAAATCCTTGCAGAATTTTGGAATCGTGTTTTCATGTGGGGCCCAACGGGCCCCATCCGGCTTAAAGCATCTGATCATTGGCACCGCCGACCCGATTGGCGTTAAAATTCCGCACATGATTCAGCCTTCATTCCGATGGGGATTCATATTGCTGGGTGCTATGGTGGCGTTGCAGGGAGCGTCGATCTGCGCCGCCCCCATCCGATGCACGTCGGCGGATGGATCACCGGCCGCTGAGTTGGCGCAAATATTGGCAAAGGCGCACTGGCGAACCTTGCAAGCGCAATTTTTTTGCTACCAAAAATCTCCCATGCTGACGCACGGCTTCGCCAGTGGCGGCCAATTGAGCCTGGCTCACCGCCAGATGCGGTATCAGGTGGATTGGCCTGTGCCTGTCGTCTACATCCTGCGGGATAGGAAGATTCATACCAAAACGGTTGGAAAGCCATGGCGGCGGATGGGCGCCGACCAATCGTCGCAGGTGGGGCCACTGATGACTTATTTGACGCACCTTGGCCGATCAGCCAACGCTTGTGCACGGCTCGGTGCCATCTCCATTCTCAAAGCCCCAATGCCCCAGCCTCCGCGGCGCGACAGGCACTATCTACCCGCATCCAAGACCCCTCTTGTCGGCTTTGGCGTCGTACTACGGGCCAAGCGGCAGCGGCATTTCGTGACCCAAATCGAGCTATTTGTGAACGCCCGCAGTGGTCTGCTGGCAGCACTGAAAATATTTTCCCGTCAGGGGACAGTTACTTATTGGTTTTTTGCCACCCGCCAGAACGTTAAATTCCCATCATCCCAATTTGAACCTGCAGGTGGAGCATGACGCAGCGCGATCGCATTCTCCATGGCATGGACGTGTGGTACCGTTTTCTGGCACAACACCGAAAATGGGTAATTTTAATTTTAGTACTTTCAGGCGTTATCCTTGCAGTGGCATCCTCGGCCATACAGTGGCAGACCAACATCCTGTTGTTTTTCCCTCAGTCGAGCCCGGAAATGCAATCCTGGAGGGCCGCTTCGCAGGCCCCGACCGTTGCCAACCGTCTGTATATCGATCTGCATGGTCGAACATCCCATCGGCATGAACTACCGCTTGCCGCCCATCAATTGGCTATAAAACTCGCCCGCCTACCTGCCTTTGGTTCAGTTTGGCATCGCATATCCCCTCGTCAGCTTCTAGCCTCGGGTAAAATATTAAATTCTGAATTGCCCGGCCTGCTCAGCAAGTCTTCATTTGAAGAGTTGATTGCTCATTCACACACGGCCTGGCTCAAACGGCGTTTCAATCAACTGCATACCCGGCTTGAAGCGCCGGATGGACTGCTGCAATTAGCCAATTTTTTGCATGATCCGCTCGGTGCCCAATCCCTACTCCATCGCCAGTTGCGCCAGCGCAACTCTTCGCGTGTCCGTGTCAGCCGTGCTTTCGCGCATGATGGGATGCTTTCCGCCCGCGGTGGCACCCATATCATGCTTATCGCCACCCCGAAGTTTGCACCATCCGATACCCATCTCACCGCGCCCATGCTGCGAGACGTGCATGCGGCGATTGCTGCATTGCAGACCACCTATCCTCATGTGCATGCTTGGGTGCTTGGTGCCTATGTCGACTATGCCGCCAACGCCGCCCGTGTCCAACGGGCTGTGATCTGGGTCTCCACTTTGGGAAGCCTGCTGGTGGCCGGTGTGGTCTGGTTTTATTTCCGGCGGTTGGGAACCTTGTTGATCTGCATGCTTCCTCCGTTTGTGGGGCTGGGCATGGCGCTCGGGATCGCCGGACTTTGCCATTGCCACCTCCCCCTAATGGTGCTGGCGTTTTCTGGACTGATATTAGGTGCGACCACTGACTATGGCATACAGATTCTGGCGCAGTACGGCCGCTTAAGGCAGGAATCTGATCGCGCCGTCCCAACCGCCGATGCCTTGGCCAGTGCGGAAGCTCGCGCCGCCCGCGCCCTTTGGGGCCCCATCACCATGAGCGCCTTGACCAGCATGGCGGGCTATGCAGCCCTGGCGTTTTCCGGTGCCTCCGGTCTGCGGGCAATGGGGCTATTTATTGCCGCTGGAACTTTTTGCATCTGGCTTATGACGTTTTTAATTCTGCCCGGTTTTTTGGGCGACTATTGCCGGCCGCGCCCCAGCAATCCGCGTCTGCAGTTGCCACGAAAATTGCGCTTTTTTCTCGGCGCCGCCTTTACATTGCTGACGATCCTATTAGCCCTGCATGCCACCAGACTTAATTACAGCTCGCATCCGTCTGAACTTAATGGCATATCCAAATCGCAGGCCCGCATACAGCGGCAATTCTTCCAAATCTGGGGCAACAGCCGCCACCACGGTGTGGTGGTCATCTCAAGCCGCCATGCCCGGCGAGCACTGCTTGAATCCGGTTTGCTCGCTGCGGATCTCAATTCCTTACAACGCGAACACCTCATCAGCGGCTACCTGTCGCCCGCCAGCTTTCTTCCCAACCAACGCGCGTTTGAAAAACGCCTTCAGCGGTGGACGGCCTACTGGTCCATCCCGCGGCGAGAGCAATTGCAGCATCGCCTGAAGCTTTTGGCCGACCACGCCGGTGTCACCGGTCACCATTGGATCACCAATGCCATAGCAGGGGTTCCAACCCATCACTCGGCCCGCTATCGGTTGGCGCATTCGCCCGTGGCATTGTTCCCCGGCGTCATCACCCGTACGCATCATCACTTTTATCTGGCCACCACGGTTTACCCCCGCGCGCACCTGACACCACGAATGGCTTCGGATTGGGTTGAGCAAATTGAACTGCTTTTTCCGCACGCCATGATTCTGGACGGAAGCGCATTGGTGTTTGATGCCACCCAACGTTCCAAGGCCCAGTTGGAATTTATGTTCCCATGGATATTTCTGGCCGTGTTTTTGCCGGTATGCGTCTATTTTCGGCGGATTGATGTGGCGGCCATCGCATCGTTATCCCTTTTGGTGGGTTTTATCTGGCTGGCCGGCGTGGCGCAATGGTTGGGTGGCGGGCTTAACTTTCTGGCACTGGTACCGCTGCTTTTCACCATGGGTGTAGCCATTGATTATGGCATTTATACCGCTAGTGACCCGAACCTTGCGTACCCGGATCGGCAGCCGCGCACCATGACCACTGGAATTTGCGCTTTGACTACCATTCTCGGCTCCGGGGCGATTGTGGTGGCCTCGCATCCGGCGTTGCACTGGATCGGTCTTACACTGGTTGCAGGGATTACCGGGGGATACGCGGCGGCGCTATTCTGGGTGGCACCTCTCATGCGCTGGCGCTACTTGGCATACGCTCGCCACCGCACGCCACGCCACCGGTTTTGGATAGTCCGTATGGGCTTTGGCATCACCGCTGTCCTTGGTGCCGCTGCCGCGCTGTTGCTCATCATCGTGTGCATGGGGCAACTGCTTATGGCCGGTGAACGGCCACGGGGAAAGGTCCATCTGCCGCTCCACCGCGCTGTAGAACAAATTTCCCCATCCACCTGGCGCATTGGGCGTGCCTGGATGCGGCGGCTGGGTGGTATCTGGGTGATGTCAGTGGGGGGGAGCAGTGGTCGCCTGGGATACGACGACGGTGCGCTGGGGGCGCCCATAGATACGCAAATCGAAAATGACATGCTCGATCAGCTCCACCATTTCGTACCCGCCTTGTGGGCTCAATGGGTCATCACCCGCGGCGTGGCGCTCGATATGCTTCAACTGCCTCGCTACATGCCCGGCTTTATTCAGCGTGAAACCTATGCCGAATCGGTATCGCATCCGGACATTCATGGGTACCTCGGTCCAACCTACGCCCGACTGCTTTCCTATGAAGCACTCGATGATATTTCACAAAATCTTATTGATAATCCACTCATCGATGCCCACGCTGTCGGCTGCACAGGTGTGGTCGCGTGCCCGAGTTGGTCGGGTGATGGATGTCTGTGGCTGGCCCGCAATTTTGATTTTGAGGGTGGCCCTGCCTTTAACCAGCAAAAAAGCATTACCTTTGTCCATCCAGATCATGGCTATCCGTTTGTCACCGTTGCATGGCCGGGATTAAGCGGCTGTGTGACGGGCTTCAACCGCCAGAAAATAGGACTGTACATCAACGCCGCGGCTACCCGGGGCTTTAAGCCCATAGGCGAGCCAACCATCATCGTAGCCCGCAAAGTGCTGCAATTTGCCCGCAGCCTCAGGCAGGCGGCTGCCATATTTCAGAAAGCCCACGTCTTTGTGGCCGACAGCATTGTGGTGGGGGATGGAAAAACCGGTCGGGCCGAGATTATTGAAAAATCACCTTTGCATTGCGCCATCATCCCCATCCATCAATATGCGGCCGTTACCAACCAATTTACGGCACCCATTTTTCGCCATGATCCTGTAAACCGGCAACGAATCATCGCGTCCACTTCGCGATTTCGCCTTGCCCGCGCCACCAAACTCATCCGATCCATGCGCGGCCGTGTTGACGCCGTTGCCCTTGCCAGACTCCTGCGCGACAAAGCCAGTGTCAATGGTCGGTTCATCGGCTATGGCAATCGCAATGCCATTGATGGGCTTATCACCGCCCACTCTGTCATCATGGATCTCACGCGGGGCCGTCTGTGGGTGGCCGCGTGGCCATATGCCGAGGGGGCCTATCTTGGCGTGAGGGTCTTTCCGATGTTAAAAAAGAACCCGCCACCGCTTGATCAATGCCTGCTGCGCAGCATTCCCGCCGACCATTTCCTCACCTCCGGTGCGTGGCTGAAGTTCAAGGTTGCCCGGCGGGCGCTTCACGCTGGCTATCACCATTTGCACAATGGACGCTTTCATTCAGCACTGCGATGGGCTGCGGTCGCCAAACGCAATGACCCGGATTTTTTCTCATCGTATGAACTCGCTGGCCGCGCGTATCTGGCGCTCGGGCATCGAAAGTTGGCTGCGGTACAGTTGTCCCGTGCCTTGGCACTTGATCCACCGTATCAGGCTCGGCGGCAGGAATTGCGTCACCTTCTGGCCCTGACGCAAACCGGGAAAGAATAGGTCTCTGCCCAAGTAATTGCAGCACATCGCGGTCCTGCTATTATTTGGACAGACTCCGGGCAGAAATAGAAAAGGGCGATCTCGCTGATGGCATCTGCACCCTATCGAACCATTTTGTCTCCCGCCCAGTGGCGAATGCTTGAATTGCAATATCGGCAGGCGTTGAAGGGGGCCTTCTATCGGCGACATTTGGTCGCTTCAAAAGCCAACCGATTAAAACACACCGACGACTTTCATCATCTGCCTATTACCACTAAGGCCGATCTGGTTGAAAACAACCCCGACTTTTTGACCATTCGCCCAAACCTTATTCGCGAATGGGTGACCACATCGGGTACCACGGGTCAGCCGGTACGCATAGCCCTGAGCCAAAAAGACCTTCAGCGTCTGGCCGAAAACGAAGCTGCCGCACTCCGTCTTGCAGGGCTTCGGTCCGGTGATGGTCTGCTCATAGCGGTGGGGATGGACCGTTTATTCGTCGCGGGACTCGCGTACTGGCTTGGGGCTCAAATGCTGGGCGCCACCTGCTTGCGCGCTGGCCCTTCCATGGTTGATGCGCCATGCATTGCGGCTTTGCCGCTGGCACCATCCAGACGCTGGTTCATCATCGGTGTGCCTTCGCTGCTTGGTCCAAGTCTGATGGCGGTCAATAAACACTATCCCCATATCGCTGGCGTCATCGGCATTGGTGAATCACTGTATGATGCCGATTTCAATCCGAACGCCCTTTCCCGTGCTTTGCAGCGATGTATGGACGTGCCCGTTTTGTCAACCTACGCCTCCACTGAAACCTGCAGTACCTTTGCCCAAGGGCCCAAATGCCGGGGCAACCATCTTAATCCGCGGATGGCTATTGTAGAAATATTAGATGATCATGGCCGCCACCTCCCACCCGGTACGCCCGGACGTGTGGTCATCACGCCGCTCGGCCAGCAGGCCATGCCGCTGCTGCGCTTTGATACCGGTGATGCAGCCGCCCTGCACGCCGGTGCGTGTCCCTGCGGACGCCGCACGCCCCGGCTTGGACCGATCCTTGGCCGGTCGGCCCAGTTGCTCAAGGTGCAGGGGGTGTCAATTTTTGCAACCGCTATCATTGAACTGGTGCGCGGTGTTTATCGCGGCATGGAAGTGGTTGTCCACGCGGATCTGGATCCCCTGGGCGCTGATCGTGCCGTCATCTATGTGATTTGTCCGGCCCATCGGCAGGATATGCTGAAAAAACGTTTTGACCGCGCAGCACGGGCCAAGCTTAAATGCGTGCCCGTGATTCGGTATGGCGATGGACACACTGTTGCCCAAATTCGCGCTTTGCGCCAGTCACGCAAGGCTACCGTATTTGTTGACACGCGCGCTTAATTATCCGCAAAACCAGGACGCAAATAGTATTGAAATCTGATCTATCCACTTCACCAGCGTCGCCGTCCGCCTAGCGCCTTGCATCCGGAGCGTTTCCGGCACATCGCAGCCGTGCTATTACTTGGACAGGCCCCCCCCCTATCCGCGGACCTTGTGCTGATTGACACGGATTTTGCCGCTGGCTACACTGGTCCAGCTTGTGAGGGGCCAACGATCTTGCGATCTTAAGGTCTTGAGTCTTGGCTCATCTCACACCTTCGCGCATGCGTGCAGGTGTTTATAAAACCAAATTGGACACTGACTGGAAATAGTTCGGTATTATTTTAGAAACGGAGTTCTACCATGCCCAATGACGCTCGAC
>DZDI01000333.1 GCA_022730455.1 Phycisphaera mikurensis
TGTGGGATTGGAAATATGGCAATGGACGCGGCAACGCCGTGCTGGCTTACCGTGAGGGGGTGCTGGTGGCGCATTACGGGGGGATGTACCGTGAAATCAGCCTGAACGGAGAGTCCGCGTGGGCTTTGCAAGCTGGCGATGTCATGGTGCACCCTGCCGAGCGTGGTGTTTTCACCCGTCATGGGGCATTTTTTCTGATGACCGCCACCTGGGCTGAAATGTATGGCCCGCTGGACTTTGGCTTTCCAAATCGCCGCAGCATGCAGCTTGGAGAAAAACTTGGCATTTATCTTGCGGCCAACCATTTAATCGAAGCGCGTTGGCAGGCCACCCCAATGTCCCGTCGCCCCTTCGGGCTACGCATTGATCGACTATCCGGCGATGATGCCAAACTGTCCCCTTCGATCAATCGGCTCTGGAGCGCAATGTGCGCAGACCTGCCGGCTGCAACCATCTGTGTGCGTGACTGGGCGTGGATTGAACATCGTTATCTGCGCCACGCCACCCACTCTTACGCCGTTTACGCCGTAAAATCACGTTGGAGCGCACGAATTCTCGGCATTTTGGTCATTCGTCATCACGCTGAGGACTGCGAGCTGATGGATGTTATTGCCCCCATGGACAGGCTACCGATGCTTATCAATGAGGCGCGACGACTTTGCGCCCTGGCGGGTAAGCACTCAATTTACGCATGGGTCTCTGATGCCTATGCCCCTCGTTTCAACCACGCGCTGCCAAGTTTTACGGACTTGGACATCAGCATTCCAGGTGATGCATGGACGCAAACGGAGCAGGCAAAGCAAATGGTTGGCACATGGTGGCTGACGTCCGGCGATACCGATTTTCGTTAAGAACCTGTACGATTCATGCGCCCATAACATCAGCCGATCTTGTTTATTAATAGGACTTACGCAAAAACAGTATTTTACTCCCTCTCCCGCAAGCGGGAGAGGGCTGGGGTGAGGGTAGTGATGTCGGCGTAAGCTAATGTTTTAGCAGAATTTGTAGCCCCTCACCCCAACCCTCTCCCCAGAGGGGCGAGGGAGCTAAATCCAATATCTGCGTAAGTCCTATTACTAAGCTATCGCTCTTCAAAACTTTTCGGAAACCTAAAGCGCACCATAATGTTTGACGAAACCACGTACCTGCCGCCTCAAGCCCGCCAATTACCCAATGGTTCCTGGCTAATCCTGGCACCACACGCCGACGACGAAACCTTTGGCATGGGCGGGGCGATTGCATTGGCTG
>DZDI01000033.1 GCA_022730455.1 Phycisphaera mikurensis
GTATATGCCGGTTACCCGCTGTGTCAGCCAGGACATCCATCTGCGGGCCGGCCATCGCTACAGCATCAAACTTGAATATCACAGGCAAAGCGGCGGGGCCATGGTGCAATTGCGGTGGCAGCGGGTTGGGGAACCGAAACGCATTTTTTCCACACAGCTTTCGCCCACCAATTTTTATCCCATGATCATCGGCGCTCCGAGCAAAGCGATGGCTGCAAAGATGCTGACGCTGCTGCAAAATCGGCACAAATTCTGGGGACGTTATGTCATCCCCAGCATTCCCCGTGACAACCCGACGTTTCAACAGCAGAGTTACTGGCGTGGAAAAATTTGGCCGCCCACCAATTATCTTTTATTTCAGGGGCTTGAGCGTTATGCACCGGCGAGCCTGCTGAATCGCTTCGCCGCCAAAAGCGTCAAGCTTTTCATGCGTAATTGGCACGCCGCCCACACATGGCATGCGAACTATTTTTTTACTGGCCAAGGTTCGGGTGTGCCACATACAACATGGGGGCCGCTGCTATGCCTGATCGGCCTGAAGGATATTTGTGACATCCGCCCGGACGGTAAAATTGCCATCAATGGCACGCTGAAGATTAACGAATGGGTTCACCATATCCCCATTGACGGCCATTTCTATGATCTGCGCGTTACGCCGGAGCGCACGCTGCTGCTGCGACACGGGCAGACCGTTCTGGAGGCTAAACACAAGGTACTCGTTGCGCCTCTGGCGCATATTCGGTGAACCCTGACAGCGCGGCAACATCGAGATATGAAGGGTTGAAGCGATTAATATTGCCGCGGATCAGGAGGTATGGCCCGTAGCCCGTGCGTTTTTGATTGCCAGAGGTAGGCATACAAGGCTGCGAAATGGTGGCCTGATTGACGAAACATGTCACAGCAGCCATGACGGTCTTGGATGCATACGTGCCATCGGCCCGACGCCGCAAATCCCAAAGTAATGTTGAGCCCAGGCTGAGATCACCAGCTTGGCGAGCCGGTAACATTGACGCCGGTTGCAGTTACATCAGCCATTCAATAGAGTAAGCACCTGCCATGCGTCTTAAACGGATTGAAAGGACTTTCATAATGAAGAACCGACTTTGTCCTCGACATGTATGGGTCGCGATGATTGGGGTGGGTATTACGGCGGCCGGGGCGTGCTTTTCATGCGAGGCCAAATCCACGCCAGCCACACCGAGTAACATCATCACGGAAATTCCTCAGTCTGATCAAATACAACCGGTGGTACCCAACCGGTTCGTCCACTCCACGGCGGATGCCCCGTTCAGGTTGCGCTGTGATTGGTCCCGCAATCCGTTGGGGATCCAGCAGCTTCATCCGCGGCTGACCTGGCTGCCACCGCAGCGGGATCAATTGCTGAATCAAGCAGAGTATCAGATACAGGTGACTACATCACCGTCCGCTATTCGCCATGGCGGTGCGTTGGTCTGGGATTCCGGAAAAATAATTAATAATCCGCATTTTCTCCCTCAATATGCCGGTCCCGCGCTCCAACCATTTACCCATTATTACTGGCGTGTACGGGTTTGGAGCCAATCGGGTTGGAGGTCGCACTGGAGTTCAATCGCCCGTTGGATGACTGGACCATTGAACGCTGCAAATTGGCGCGGCAACTGGATCAGCTATCATCCCCACATCAGCAACCCGTTTTATCAAATTCGGCACAATGCCTATTACGGGCTGCCACTGCCGAAGAAGATTTTTCATAAAAGCTGGATTCAAAAACAACCGTGCCCGATTTTTCGCAGAGTATTTCGCGCCCCTGATCATCTGCGCCACGCCTATATGTATATTGCCGGGTTAGGCTATTGGAAGGTGCTGGTTAATGGCCATAAGGTCGGCCCCGGCGTGCTGTATTCCACGCTTTATGACTATAGCAAAACCGTGCCATTTCAAACGTTTGACATCACCCATCTGCTGCACAAGGGCCGGCGTAATGTCATTACGATTGCCTTGGGCAACGGCTGGTACAACATTATGGAACATGATGTATGGAATTGGCAAAACGCCGTTTGGAGAGCCTGGCCGCGAACCAAGATGAACTTATTGATGCGCACTTCCGGTGGAAAGTCCACATGGATGGCCACCAATTCCACCTGGCAGGCGGCACCCGGTCCGCGCCTGGCGGACGGAGTATATAACGGTGAAGTTTATGATGCCGCCCTTAAAATCCATGGGTGGAATAATCCGGATCGGGCGATGCCAAACCTTGCCCATGCCGCAATAGTTAAGGCCCCGTCCGGTCGACTCACGGCACAATTGATGCCGCCCTGTGAAATTGTGCAAAGACTGAAACCGTTATCCATCCGCGAGCCGAAACCCCATGTATTGGTCGTTAAATTTCCGCAGAACATGTCCGGCTGGGTAACACTTACGGCCAAGGGCAAAGCTGGCGTGCCGGTGGTGCTGCGCTATGGCGAACGCCTGTTTGCCAATGGTTTGGTAAACCGCAAGCCGATTTCCATTTTTGCCTTCACCGGTCCATTTCAAACGGATACCATTATTCCCGCGAACGGCCAACGGTTTACGTATCATCCGAATTTTGCGTACAACGGTTTTCAATATGTGCAGATCGACGGGCTGTCATCGAAAAAAGACATATTGAAAATTCAGGCAGATTTTATTCATACTGCGTTTCACCGGTCCGGGGCATTCTGGTGCGCCAACCCGCTGGTCAATGCAATTGTCGACGCCACCAGCCGGTCATATTGTTCCGACTTCATGGGCTATCCCACCGACTGTCCCACCCGCGAAAAAAATGGCTGGACAGGCGATGCCTGGCTCGCGTCGGTGCAGGGCATGATGACGTATAACAATCAGTTGGGCTATGCCAAATGGCTCAACGACATCCACGACACCCAACGCCCCAACGGTGCACTGCGCGTAGTGATGCCCGATCCGTCCGGCTGGGACTGGGACGGCGGCAAATACCCTGATCCAGATTGGGAAAGCGCATATGAATTCATCTGCTGGAATCAATATCGATATGATGGCGATGGTCGAGTCCTGCGCGAGCATTATCATGGCATCAAGCGTTATTTTCAATTTGTGATGACGTACGCACCGCATGATATTTTGCCCGATCATGCCGGTATTGGAGATTGGGCCAGTTCATCCAAGCATGTTCCATCGGTTTCCTTTACCTCCACGTGCATCTTGTACCATGATGCGGTACTGCTATCGCACATTGCCAGGATTCTGCACCACAGCAAAGATGCCGCAACCTTCCGTTCGGATGGTGCGGCCATCCGTTGGGCGTTTAACCGGCGGTTTTACAAGGGGCGCGGCGTCTACGGCAATGGCGGACAAACTGCGGAGGCCATGCCGCTTTACTATGGAATAGCGACGGCAAAAATGCGCCCGCTGGTGATTCGGCGGCTGGTACAGGATGTCCATGCGCATCAGGATCATCTGGATGTCGGGATACTGGGCGATAAGTGTCTTTTCCGTGTATTAAGCAGGTATGGCCACACCGCTTTGGCGTATCGCATCGCCACCCAGACGGCTTATCCAAGTTACGGCCAATGGATACTGCATGGTGCCACCACGCTTTGGGAGGCATGGGGACTGAACCCGAGTTCCATGAATCACATCATGTTTGGTGACATCCTTGGTTGGATGTACAACGACTTGGCGGGCATTGAGCCTGATTGGCGATCACCGGGTTTTCGTACCATTCTCATCAAGCCGCATCCGGTTGCAGCCTTGCCTTGGGTGCGGGCCGAGCATGATAGCCCGTTTGGACTTATTAAAAGTGCATGGCGATGGCATCGCAAACAACTGATGTTGAACGTTGTCATTCCTCCGGCCAGTTCCGCATTCATCACCTTGAATGGAGCGGGCGACCAGATCGTGCAATGTAATGGTAAGCCTCTTACCGCAGGTGACAACGGAGTATTGGGCATGAAGCGCCAGGTAGGTCACAGGGCCGCGATGGTTGTGCATGTCGGCCCGGGGCATTACCGATTGCTTTACACCCCGCGTGCAGCGGCGGGCCGGTAGGAGTCTGCCTGATTCACCGACATCGGCATTATTGGCGTTTGCCAAGTTGTGCCTGTGTCGATACCAGTTCCGAACAGGGTTACCCTATTGGCTGGTTATGACCAAACTCGAACAATATGGTCACCTCTTTTAAGCGTGTGCCGGCCATAGATAAGCCCTGAAAGTCGATCGTAATTTTCCTATTGCTTTGGCCGCGGTTAAAGTTCCTCATGATTTTGTGGGCTCTGGAGGTTAGACATGCCAGATTCTGGTGCGATTGTTATGGCGGCGGGAAAATCAACCCGCATGAAATCCAACATGGTAAAGGTGTTACATGACGTTTGCGGTCGGCCTATGGTGACGTATGTACTCGACGCGCTGCGCGACGCCGGTGTAGAAAAAATAGCCTTGGTGGTCGGCCATGACCGTGAACGCGTGATGGATATATTTGGCAATCAAAAGGACCTGTGCTTTGTTGAACAGCTTGAGCAGAAGGGGACGGGGCACGCGGTTTTAATGACTGAAAAGGTGATGCGGAATGTAGACGGGCCACTGTTTGTCTTGGCTGGGGACGGGCCCCTGATACGGGCAGACACCCTGAAGACCTTGCTCCGCGACTTTTCAGCCAATCGAGCCGCGATGACCCTAGCGACGAGTGAACTTGCCGATCCGTCGGGCTACGGTCGCATTGTGCGAGGAGCGAACGGCAAGCTGGTTCGGATTGTGGAAGATCGCGATTGTACGACAGAACAGCGGCAAATTCGGGAGATCAATCCGTCCTATTACCTTTTTGACGGGGCCGTTCTTTGGCCATTTTTAGGCCAAATCAAGCCCAATAACGCCAAGGGAGAGTATTATCTCACCGATTTGGTGGAAATTATGTTATCGGCGGGCAAGTCGGTCGAAGCCTTGGCCGCCGTACCGCCCGAGGATGTGCTGAGCATCAATTCCAGAGCGGAATTGGCCAAAGTCAGCGCCGTGATGGAGACCCGAATTCTGGATGCGGTGATGGCGTCCGGTGTGACAATTATGTCGCCGACGAACACTTGGATTGAATTTGGAGCGAAAATAGGTCAAGATACTGTGCTTGAGCCGTTTACCTTCATTGGTGCGGGCGCAGTGGTTGCGGCTGGAAGCCGGGTTCCAGCGGGAACTGTAGTAACCCGCGGTGGTCGGTTTGGTGGCATTTAGCGCTTACAGCGCGATGTGAAAATCGAAATAGCCAATCGCCGGTAAGGCGGCTGGCTGGGGTTATTTGTTGTTTTCCCAATGATAGATTGTGTTTAACAATTTAATCGTGGGAATGAGACGGCGGGTCCTGACCTCACGGGGTATGAAGACGGTGGAAGTGATGAGGTTCGGCAAACGGACGGATTACTGGCTATGATGGACAACTTAAACCATGACCTGAAGATTTTTGCCGGCCGAGCCAATCCGGAGCTGGTGCAGCGTATCTGTAACCATCTTGGATTGCAGATGGGACGAGCAAGGATTGAAACCTTCCCTGACGGGGAAGCGATGGTTAAGCTGGAAGAAGACGTTCGTGGGCGCGACTGCTTTATCGTGCAGCCAACGTGTCCTCCCGTGAACGACAATCTGGTTGAATTGCTGGTGTGGATTGACTGCCTGATGCGGGCGTCGGCGGCACGTATTACGGCGGTGATACCCTATTTTGGCTACGCCCGGCAGGACCGTAAGAGTGAGGGGCGTACGCCAATTACGGCCAAGATGGTGGCCAACATCATCACGGCGGCGGGCGTAGACCGCGTGATCGCAATGGATCTGCATGCAGCACAGGTGCAGGGGTTTTTTGACCTGCCGGTCGATCATCTCCTGGCGTCACCCGTGTTTTTGAGCTGGTATCACAAACAATTGCCAGCCCTTGGGCGCATTGCGATCGTATCGCCGGATCCGGGTAATTTGAAGGCCGCGAGCTACTATGCGGAGATGCTTGGCGGCGATCTGGCCTTTATCGACAAGCGACGGCAATCGGGCACCAAAGTATTTATGTCGACTATTGTCGGCGACATTGTGGATAAAACCGTTTTGATGTTTGACGACATGATCACGACGGGTGGAACGGTGGCGGAGGCGAGTAAAATTTTGATGGATCGAGGTGCCCGGGCCGTACACATTGCCGCGACCCATGGCATTTTTGCGGGGGCTGCCATAGATCGCATCGCCAAAAGCCCCATCAGCAGAATTGTCGTCACCGACACGGTGCCGATGGATTCACGACTGGATACGCTTCGAGATCGGCTGGAAGTGCTTTCCATATCAGACTTGCTGGGCGAAGCGATCCGTCGCATACATCTAAATGAATCGGTATCAAGTTTGTTTGATAAAGGTGGAAATGGCGGCAAACGCTAAACGCGCCGACCACAGAGGATGATGGAGGCTATTTTGAGCCTGCAGTTTTTTTTTCAGGAGAATGTGAGCCATGGTGGCCAAGACAAACAATGAGCGTATCGTACTGGAAACAGCATCTCGTACCGCGATGGGTCGATTAAGCACCGACCGCCTTCGTGCTGAGGGCAAATTGCCAGCGATCATCTATGGACTAAGAGGACCAAGCACATCGGTGAGTATTGATGCTGCGCAGACGGAGCGCGCGGTGCACAGCGGTGCTCACCTGTTGGACTTGAATTTGGGCGGCAAAATTGAGCACGTGCTGATCCAGGCGGTTCAATACGATCACCTGCATAAAGACATTTTACACGTGGATTTTTTGCGGATCGACCCAAATAAGAGGGTGCATGTCCGTTTGCCGATTGAATTCAAAGGTGTCGCCAAGGGTTCCAAAGAGGGTGGTGTGCTGGATATACAGCATGCCGAATTGGAAGTTGAAACCTTGCCTTTGGAAATTCTCGATTGCCTGCGGGTAAACATTGACGATCTGGAACTCAATGCTGGTCTTCACGCCCGGGACATTGCCCTGCCGGCCGGAATGAAACTTTTGACCCCTGGCGAGCAGCTTGTATGCCAGGTAAAGATACCCAAGACAGCCACTGCTACGGCTGAGGTAACACCTGGTCCCACGGAGCCTGAAGTCATAGGTAAAAAACCGGATGAAGCCAGTGCTGACGCGGCGGCCACGCCGGGTGCAGGCGGCAAACCTGCCGGTGGCAAAAAATAAATGGGTATGGTCGCAGCCTGAAATCTATTTAGGGTTGCGGCCGGCAAGGTTTCGCGCGGCGATTGATATGAAGCTTGTTGTAGGCTTAGGCAACCCAGGGTTGGAATATCAGCGTACGCGGCATAATGCCGGTTTCATGCTGGCCGACACTCTGGTCCGCCTGAATAAAGCTGAGCGATGGCGTAGAGCCTTTTCCGGATGGGCCACCGACTATCTGCTGGATGAGCAGAAGGTTGTGGTGCTTAAGCCGGAAACGTTTATGAACCTGAGCGGTCGATCGGTGCGGGCGGCAGTTGATTTTTACAATTTGCCAGTGGAAGACTTTTTGATTTTGGTAGATGATATAGCACTGCCGAATGGCAAAATTCGGATCCGAGGTGGCGGATCAAGCGGCGGACACAACGGGCTGACCAGTGTTGCTAATGTGATGAGAGGGAGTGATGGAAAGATCTCGGATTTTGCCCGATTGCGGATTGGTATCGGGCCGCCGGGCGATATGCCTCTGGAACGGTACGTTTTAGCGAGGTTCAGCCCCGCTGAAGATGTAAAACTGGAGGAGGCTTTAACTCGGGGAGCTGAGGCGGTAGACTGTTGGATTCGGTCGGGGACTGTCGCCGCAATGAATAAATTCAATGGCGACTAGGCTTGCCCGGCGTGTCGCGGGATGGGAATGCGTCGGGAATGAGGCCGATTCGCGGCGCGGCCGCATCGCCCGGTCGCCGAGACGGCTAGAAGCAGCCGTTAAATCAAGGGGAGAGGTGCAAAAGGTGTGTTTTTGTTGCAACGGGGAAACCCATGGTGATGCACGTGGCATCGCTCGCCGTTGAACATGTTTTTGGAGTGTCAGGTTATGTCAGCACACATTGGTCAGTACGAGGGCTTGTTTCTGATTAACGCCGCCCATGCCGGTGGAAGTTGGGACGCCGCTCGTCAAGAGGTGGAGCATATTCTCGGTCGTGCCAACGCTGAAATATTGCATCTTCGCAAATGGGATGAGCGTCGCTTGGCCTATCCCATTGACGGCCACAAACGCGGCGTCTACGCGCTGGCGTTTTTTCGCTGCGAAGGCCCCAAGGTTGCAGGTATCGAGCGCGACGTGCAGTTGTCGGCCAATATTATTCGCGTATTGATCACAAAAGCTGACCATTTAGCATTGTCGGATGTTGAGCAGATGGTTCCCCAGCAGCCCATCGTGGATGAGCACTCGGGGCGAGGGCATCGGCGCACACATGACCGGCCATCGGAGCGGCCGCCGGAGCCAATATCGGAACCGGAATTGACCGCCTGAAGAACGGTTGTTTGGGCGTGCCGGATGCATAGGGTTCAGATCTGAATGGCATCGGCTTGCGGCATACAGCGGGAAGCTTAAATTATGGCAAATTTGAACAAAGTATTTCTGATGGGTAATCTCACCCGAGACCCGCAGCTATCGTACACGCCATCGCAAACGCCAGTCTGCGAATTGGGATTGGCGGTCAATCGACGGTGGACGGCCCAAGATGGCCAGCAGAAAGAAGAAGTCACCTATGTAGACTGCACGTCATACGGCAAACAAGCCGAAACCCTTTCCAAATACATGAAAAAGGGGCGACCATTGTTTGTCGAGGGCCGTCTTAAATTGGATCAGTGGGAGGCGCAAGATGGTTCCAAGCGATCAAAAATGCGTGTCGTCATTGAGGGATTCCAATTTCTCGGCGGGCCAGATTCGCGGTCAGGCGATGCGGCGGAAGGTGGTAGCGATAGCGGTAGCGGGCAGCGTTTTCAACCGCGGTCGGCACCGCCAGCCGGGCGGCCGGCGGCCCCGCACGCGGACGATCAGCCGCCACCGATATCGGATGACGATATTCCGTTTTAACAGTATCTGAGCCTGCGGCCAATGCCCGAAGTGCTATTAAGCGTATAGACAATAGACCAGTGAAGTAGTGAGGTAAATGATGAAAGTTTTATTGACAGATACAATTGAAAAAGTCGGTATTGTGGGCACCGTTGTAGACGTGAGCGAAGGCTACGCCCGCAACTATCTGCTGCCGAAAAAGCTGGCAACCACACCAACGCAGGGCAACATCCAGCGGTTGGAAGCCGCCCGCAAGGAACATGAAGCGCACATGAATTTATTGCGCGAGCAGAAGGAAGTTCTTCTACAGGCCATTACAGGCTTGGAACTGACTATTGCGCGTGCGTCGAACGAAGAGGGGCATCTGTTTGGGTCCGTATCGCGGCGCGATATCTCCGAAGAATTGATGAAACTTGGACACGCCGTGACTCCCGACGATGTGCGGCTTGATGAACCACTTCGCCGAATTGACACATTCATGGTTAATGTGCAACTGGCTCTCGATCTCAAGACCCAGATTAAGATCTGGGTTGTGCGCGAAAAAACTGCCGAAGAAGCGGCGGCTACGGATCAGCACAGCGCGCCGGCCGAAGTTCAACCCGCCGCGGAATGATAACCATCGCTGTGGTGATGGTGTCAATGCGCTATACGTGCCATGGACGGCTGTAAGCCGGGGCTGCGATTTACCGGAAACGCCCCGGATACAAGGCGTCGGGCCGACGGCAGCTCTGGTGAAGATGAGTCCGAGAACGCGGCGGAGCAAGTGAGACCCATCCACCCGGAAGCAGTAGTACCGTCATGTTCCATGAAAAATGGCGCTCCGATCAATTAAACGGTTTTGCGGTCGCATGTAACCCGAAGGTCGATGCCGGGGGAAGTGATACTCCATCGGCGTTTGACGAATTGCCATGCGTATAATGAATTACAACATATTGGATGGCGGCACAGGTCGAATCGATCCCATTTGCCATGTGATTGAATCGGAAAAACCTGATGTCGTGCTGCTGTGTGACGCGACGGATCATAAGCAAGTGATGACCATTGCCCGCAAGTTGCAGATGGAGGTATTTCCGGCTCAGTCCCCCCGTACTCCGCACGGGGCCGTTGCACTTCTGAGCAAATGGGAAATAGCCGATGCCGTCAATGCTGCGGCCATTGATGTGAGTCATCAACAGGCCGCCATGATGGCGCGAGTTCGCCAACAAGGCAGCGAGGTGATCATTTGGGGCGTACATCTCGCTGCGGGGAAGGGAATGTCATTTAAAAGCCAGCCATTTGATGAAATAAACGCCATCGTACGGCGGTCTGCGGGCAGGCCAGACGATGCGACGATTCTTTTGGGCAATCTAAATAGTGCCGGGGCGGGTGAGCCACGCGTGCCGGCGGATGATGAATTGAACGCACAAACTGCGAACGCCGCCCCCTTGGCATCGGCACGGCCAGCCACTGATGAAGCAGATGCATTCTTGCGAGCCAATGGGTGGATCGATACCCAAAGTGCAGAATCAGGCGTTGTCGCACCCACGCCCAACTATCCGACATACGGCCCAACATCGCGGCCAGACCGTATTTTTGTCAAAAATACGCCTCGTTTGCACATCAGCGGCTATCATATCGTGCAAAGTCCTTTGGCCAAATTTGCCAGTGATCATTACCCAATAGTTGCTGACATCACATTTTGATCCCTTCAATGCATGCTTTTCCCTTTCTGCACGTTAATGCTGATAGAATGCTGAATCGATGTCTTGTCCGATAACGGAGGTCCATACGATGAACCGCTTAAAATATTACATTGCGGCGCTATTGTGCTTGGGCCTTGTGCGCGTCGCACAAGCCGGGACACCGCCCAGCACAGCGCCGGCAAGACCCGTTATGACGTATCCAGATTATTCTACACCCCGCCGGGCGGTGGAGACATTCATCTGGGCCGTTAAGGCGCATGACTCAGACAAAATTTCGGCATGTCTGTACGGACGAACGAAGCTGGAAAAATCGGCGGCTGACGCTTTTGCCCAAATGACAGCCGCTATGGGTTCCATGCTTGCCACGGCTAAAAAGCAGCTCGGGCCCCCGCCAGGCCATGCGCGGAGTCCATCCGTCGGTGCCCAGCTTAATGCATTAAAAGCAGCGTTGATGCATTCCACTGTTTCGATCCAAGGGGACCATGCCGTGATTGGTTTTGCCCGCTTGAAAGGCAAGACCACGCAGGGGCCTTTGCATCTGGTGAAGTGCGGTTCAAAGTGGAAATTAGATATTCAATATATGCTGCACCTCAGACAGACCGAGCTGACCCATAAGCTCATCAGCCATCGCGTAGCGGATGAATTGACTTTTGCCCACGTGCTGCGGTCGGTAACCGCTGATGTGAACTCGGGTAAAATTAAAACTTGGCAACAGTTCACGGTTGATTTTGAATCACGCATGTTGGCAGTGACGGCCCGCAAAGAGGCCAAGGAAGAAGCGGCGCGAAAAGCTTCCAAACCAAACTAAAGGTTCACCCTTCCCAGGCCGGCAATCGGCGGTTGGGTTAACTCTATTTTTTTCCCCAGTACCGCTTGAAAATAAAGCCGGTCAGGCCCAGCATGACAAATCCAAGGGGCAGGCCCAAAAGAGCAATTTCGGCAAATACGTGGCTCATCGATGCGCCACGTGCCGCCGACGAATCTCCACCGCTACCATGGCCTGAAGTAAGATGCACGACTGCCCATACGCCAATAGCCAGCGCCACCAGCCCCATCGCGAATAATATCGGAATCAAGGCTTTATAGTGTTCGGGCATACCGGTCGGGCGCTTAAATGGAATACGATTTGCTGCCGGTGAGCCGCTTGCCCCATTTGACGCATCCTGCAGTCCCAGGTCGTCAGCCTCGTCGACAGGGGCAGAAGCATAAATCACAGGTTCGTCATGCGTTTGGGCAGATGGTTCGTCGGGTGCCTCGGGTGCGCCGCGTTCCTCGGCGGAGTGAGAAACGTCATCGATATTGGCCGTGGTGGGTGCACTGCCAGAATCTGGGCTTACTGAGATGATTTTGGCCTCTGGAATTTCCGCGCTATCGCGCCGAAAAGATTCATTTGGACTACCCGTGGCCGACAAGGATCCGGATGACCCTTCGCCTGTACCACCCCCGCCTTGCGCGAGGATTGCTGCAAAGCCCGTTGCGCTGGCAGCATCAGATTCATTGCGAAAAGCGTCGTCTTGCGCCCCACCGTAGTGGCGTTCAAGCGCAGCAAGTGCATCATCTGAAATCGCCGGCTGCGAGGGCTTGCGTTCGTTGCTTGGTGGCGAACCGGCAGATTTATCCGAACTGCCACCTGATGGACCGTCTGGCATAGTAACTCCCCGGACTCATAGTGGGACGACGAAGGCGCACCTCCCATTGTCACTGCATGATACTGTTTTGGTTGCAGTGTGACAATAAAAAATGTTGAACGTCTTTCAAGTACGCTGTGGATGGGGATAAGTTTTTGCCCGGTCAAACTATCCGAATCGTACGGACGGCGCCATGATTTTCGCGTAAAATTGTCCGGTCGGTTGCCGTAATAATGAGTCGGCAAAATGCTGATCAATCGACACCGTTACAGGCGGTACAGGTGAGTCGTATTATTTCAGAATGAAAGGCTATCATGGATTCGCAGGAATTTGATCTGGTGATTATTGGAGCCGGACCGGCCGGTTACACGGGCGCCATTCGCGCGGCCCAGCTTGGCATGCATGTGGCGTGCGTCGAAAAGGAGCCTAAACTTGGGGGCACGTGCTTGCGGGTGGGATGTATCCCCAGCAAAGCATTATTGGACGCTACGGAAAAACTGGTGCTGGCCCGGGACCATTTTTCGCAGATCGGTATCCGCTGCGGTGAGGTAACGGCCGACGTTTCGACCATGATGAGCCGAAAGGCTAAAGTCGTCGATACGCTGGCAAGCGGAATTGCAGGCTTATTTAAAAAGAACAAAGTGACGCACTTCCAGGGAACAGCCAGCTTTAAATCCCCTCAAGAATTAAATGTGCAATCGGCAACGGGCGTAATCACCATCAAGGCTCGACATTTTTTAGTTGCCACGGGCAGCGTCCCGATTGAACTGCCGGATTTGTGCTTCGATGGTAAGACGGTCATCAGTTCAGATCAGGCGATAGCCTTGGAAAAAGCCCCCGCCAAGATGGTGGTGATCGGCTCGGGCGCTATTGGCTTAGAGCTTTCATCGGTATGGCGACGGCTGGGCACGGATGTCACCGTACTCGAGTTGTTTCCATCCGTGCTGCCGGGCAGCGATGAAGAAATGGCACGGATGATGGAACGCACCATGAAAGAGCAGGGATTGAAGTTTCACTTCAATTCGCAGGCTCGCGGTCTGCGACGCGATAAGAATCAACTTTTCGTCAAATATACGTCCCAATCGAATGACGAAAAGGAGCAAACAGGAGAATTACCAGCGGACGTGGTTCTGGTTGCCGTTGGTCGCCGAGCGTTTACGGGGCAGCTTGGACTGGAGAATATAGGAGTCAAGCTCGACCATCGAGGTCGCGTGGAAGTTGATGGACATTGGCGATCCAATGTGGATTCAATATTTGCGGTGGGAGATGCCATTGCCGGTCCCATGCTGGCGCATAAGGCGGAGGAAGAGGCGGTGGCATGCGTCGAACAGCTTTCCGGGCACGCTGGACATGTAGACTATGGCACCATCCCATTTGTGGTCTACACGTCGCCGGAACTGGCGTGGGTGGGCAAAACCCAGGAGCAACTCAAACAAGCTGGTGCAGAATTCAAGATTGGAAAGTTCCGCTTCGCAGCCAATTCCCGCGCTATATGTATGAATGACACCTTTGGTATGGTAAAGATACTCGCCGACAGCCGGACGGATCGGGTACTCGGCGTGCATGTCATCGGGCCGCAGGCGTCGAGCCTGATATCTGAAGCGGTCATGGCGATGGCGATGGGTGCGAGCAGCGAAGATATCGCCCGCACGTGCCATGCCCACCCCACCTTGCCGGAAGCGATGCGCGAGGCGGCGTTGGGCGTTGACGGTCGCACCATAAACGCGTGATGGTGTCGGCGCCCCATATTATGCCGCAGGTCCATGAATATAAGGTCTGTGAAGCGCCGGAATAGTGAAGCGACAAGTTTGCAAGTCGATTTTGCGCCAGTAGGATGCGGGAAAGGAGTGTGCCGACATGGGTGATGTAGCAGTATTGATTGTGATGGCGGATCCACCTTGGGCGATGGCCGGTTCTGGCCATCCGTTTCATAAAGCGGATAACCGGGAAATATTTTTGCGTACGATTGAGCTCTATGCCAATCGCGACAGTGTTGAGCAGCGAATACTCTGTGTGCTGCCAGACGATCTCTCGCGGGTCAGTTCGCGTTATGGGCCGAATTTGGGGTTTCAAGGCGTGACGGTTTCGGCGGCAGGACCGGACTGGTTTGGAACGGTAGGGCACGGTCTTAAAAGACTCGATCCGCAGATCAAGTGGGTGGTTATCCATGACGCCTCAAGCCCGGCGACGCCACAGACATTGCTTGATGAATTGGAAGAAGCAGTCACCAAAACCGGTGCAGCGTGCCCCATGGTGGCGGGGCAATGGCTGATGGCGAAAAGCAATAAAGCGGATCAGGCGATTTCACCATTCATCTCTAAGGGATATTTGATGCAGTCGCCGTGCATGTTTTCCCGCGAATTGATCTGTCAGGCCTATGAGGCGCGGCAGCCAGCGCCGGACGACGGCGCGCTGGTCGCGGCCGTGGGCGGCAAGGTGCAGCCGATCGATGGTGCGATTTTAAATTTTCGCATCGATTCTGACGCCATGGCCAAGTTATCAGGTGACTTGATTCGACATCTGCCCAAGGCCAAGGCCAAGGCCAAGGGGCCGATCTCACCTTTTGATGAAGCCCAATGGTAGCGACAAGGCGACGGCGGGGATGGCAGAAAATATCATATTTTTGATAACTGATCTAGACCTTGGCGGCAGCCCCCTAGTGGTCAGATCGCTGGTTCGCGGGCTGCGTGCGACGGGCCGATGGAACCCGACGGTGATCAGCATTAAGTCAGCGGGTGTCGTGGCCAAATGGATTCGCCTCGAAGGCAACGAAGTATTTAGCCTGCACGCTCGCTCCGCCAAGGATATCGACGCCGTCCGCCGGTACTGCCGAATTGTTAATCATCTGGAACCGCAGATTATTTTCAGCACATTGGTGCACGCCAACCTGCTGGCGTCCCTTTGCAAGCGAGCTCTACCCATATGCCGATATGTACAGTCCATTCACACCCTGCAGGATAAACCCAATTGGCATTGGCATGCGCAAGGGCTTATCAGCCGTGCCGCCGATGCCGTCGTGGCGCCGTCACAGGCGGTGCTGAATAAAATTGCAGCGTATGGACACTTTACACGAGGCGTAGTCATCGCCAATGGTGTCGATGTGGAGGAATTGGACCGTACCGCCCCAATACCGATGGATGAACTGCCGTGGGATGCGGGCCGCCAGATCGTCGGTTACGTGGGGCGGTTTGATTCGGTGAAGAATCTGGATCGGCTGATATTAGAATTTTCAGAAGCACTGATTGCGGATTACGCCGCGTGGCAAAATGTTCACTTGGCCTTGGTTGGCTACGGCAAAATGGAGCCACAACTTAAGAGCCTGGCTCGACAATATGGAATTCGCTCACATGTGCACTTTTGTGGCCCTACAGCCCAACCAGCCGCATGGATAAAACGTTTTGATGTCACCGTGATGCCCTCCATGGTGGAAGGTTTCGGCCTCACCGTGGTGGAATCGATGGCCTGTGGTATACCGGTTGCGGCCTATGACGTACCGGCCGTCAATGAAATAGTCACGAATGAGGACTCTGGCGTCCTGGCTAACCCGCATCAACCCGGTGCACTGATGGCAGCCGTTTTTAAGTTGCTGCACAACCCTGAAGCCCGGCGAGCAATTCAAGAACGAGGCCGAGTATTGGCTGCGGAGCGATATTCGTACCGGCACATGATAGAAGCGTACGACAGATTCCTGAACCGGCTATAAAATGGAAAAAAAATGGATTTTTCACCACCGGCCCCCACCTACAATGGGCATACATTTTTCAAACCGCTCCCACAATATATTGTAGAAATTGAGACTCGAATGTACACGGACCTTGGTGGTTAGAAAGCAAAATCCCAAAATTAAGTTGCAAAGTGTAGAGATGTGGGGCATAATGTGTCGATATGGGAGCGAGCAGATGATAATGCTGCGGTGAGAAGGCGTTTTTGATGTGGTTTTTAAGCCGATACGACCATACAGTCGATTCCAAGAACCGCCTCTTGTTGCCGGCAGCTCATCGAAAGGCCTTGGATAATAGGGAATTGGGTGTGACACTCATTGCCCGAGCAGTGTTGGGCCGCGACCCGGAATCAAATTTGAAGTTTCGCTACGTGGAGCTTACACCCCAGAAGGTTTATGAAACATTATCCGCTGCTGACGCACCACGGACGAATTTGGTGATTGACAGTAAGCAGGTGGAACAGGCGTACCGAGTTTATGGATCGGCCCACATGATGGAACTGGATGATGCGGGACGAATTCTCTTAACGGATCGATTTGTGAATCGCACCGGCAAGGAACCGAACCCGCGGGGTGAAAAAATGCTCCACGGTGAGGTGAGCATAGTGGGGATGGGAACAAGCATTCAGTTGTGGAATGCCAATGAGCTGCTTTGGTACGACCAGCGGAAATTGGAACGGTCTTTGGGCGAACCGCTTTCAAGCTGGGACAACATTATGGATGAGGGTGAGGCATCGAATTCTCAGAGGTGAGGCGGACAAGGATGTTTCGGCCACACTTCTCGAATTAGCAGCGTCAGGATGATGCTGTGAACCAGGCAAGGATGCCGCAAGGTTTCTCTTAAGGCACAGCGGGCCCGGCTGCTCATGGACGAGCAGCCGAGCCAGCCTTGAAAATCTACTGCTGCAATCGCCAGGAAGGCACTTATTGCAGAACTGCCCTGCGGAACGCATCGGAAGCAAACCGCAGTGCACACCGGTGTATGGACACACGGGTGTACAGCCATGGACGGCCAGGCGGGGGCACGCTTTAAGCCAGCCGTGTCTCCGCCACTTTTGATATTTTACCACGCTGGTTCGTATATTGCACCCCCACTTCGGGGATGCCCGGCGTGTTGCGGCCAAGCCGCTGAAGTACTCGGCTATGGATAATCACGATCATGGCCACCAGCCCGTTCTACTTGCCGAAACCATTACCATCCTCAACATCGAGGAGTCTCGTACCGTCGTCGATTGTACGACAGGCCGTGGTGGCCACGCCCAAGCCATTGGCGCAAGGCTCGGCCCATCGGGCAACCTTATCTGTATCGACACAGACGACCGAAATCTTCAGTACGCCAAGGAGAGGCTTACTTCTCTGCCCTGCCACCGGCGCTTTTTTCATGCGAATTTCAGCCAACTTCAGGACGTATTACGGGCGACTGAGATCAGCGGGGTTGACGCCATCCTCGCCGATCTTGGCGTTTCTACCAACCAGATTACAACGGGGGATTACGGCTTGAGCTTCAGCAATGAATCCCATTTGGATATGCGTCTGGACCAGCGGTCACACACTACCGCCGCCCACCTGATAAATCGCATGACCGAAAGCGACCTTGCAGATATGCTGTTCCGTAATGCGGATGAACGCTATTCACGACGGATTGCGCGGACCATCATCGAACGCCGAAAGGCCAAACCCATCGAAAGCACGGGTGAACTGGCACAAATAGTGCGTTCGGCGGTGAAAGGTGCCCCCCGTGAGGGCATTGATTCCGCCACCCGTACCTTTCAGGCGTTGCGGATGGAAGTGAACCACGAATTACCAGCCTTAAGCGCCTTGCTATCAGCAGTGGCAACGATACGACAGCCCGGCATGCGAATCGCTATCATCAGCTTTCACTCGGGCGAAGATCGGCTGGTAAAGCAGGCCATGCGTCAATGGCAAGCCGATGGCATGGGGAATGTACTGACTAAAAAGCCCGTGACGCCATCGGACGCCGAAATTTACGCCAACCCACGCAGCCGAAGCGCGAAGTTGCGTGGGTTTGAGTTTGCGGTCGGTACTGCGTTAACGACGGGTACGCCGCAGTGATTGGTGTTGTTGTAATAAAGTGGATGGAATAGCGTTGAGCCATCCAGTGCAATCTGTTTTTTATGGGAGGTTCAAGGATGAACCGCGAAACGAAGATTGGTCTCATCACAGGGTTGGCCATTATTGTCATGGTAGGGATGCTGCTTTCCAGCTATCTTAACCGACAGAGCAGTTCAATTAAGGTGGCTGGTTTAAAAAATCTGGGATCGTCGCTACGGAACGATTTATTGCACCCCATATCAGATCAAACCATCCCGATGCCCAACATTGCCCCACCCGGCGCACCGACCGGTCGCAACACGACGGCTGCCCAGATGCATCCGCAGAGTTCCACCACTCTTACGGCTTACACACCGGAGACCTCAAATTCCGCTTCAATCGTGAGCATGCCGGGATATTCGTCTAGCCCGGTGATACCATTTTCCGGCGCCGGGGCCACTGCCCCACCAAACACTACGTTGAATACCACGTTGCAAGTGCAAAATGCCGTGCTAAGTCACGCCCCCGCACCAACCAACGGCGGCACGACCTATACCGTGGCGGCCAACGACACTCTAACAAGCATCGCCCAGCGTTTTTATCATGTGAGCGGGCCGCTGGCCATCGAACGAATTATCCACGCCAACCCGCAAAAACTTGCGAACGCCAGCAGTATGTTGCAAATTGGAGAGCAGCTCATCATCCCGGCGACTAATAATCGCGAGCCCATGACACAAATGATGGCAGTCACCAGTTCAGGCGTTACCCACGGGCGAAATGCTACGGCGGTCCGTACTTATATTGTCAAATCGGGTGATACGCTTTACCGCATCGCTGCTGTCACGATGGGAGCAGCCACCATGCACAACATCAACGCATTGAAGCAGGCCAACCACATCACCAATGATCGCGATTTGCGTGTGGGCGAAAAGCTCAATGTCCCCTGAATAGTCCGCTTGGGATAGGCAACAGGTGCCTCCAGCAAGTTCGGGGGCGTGCCACTCTGGGCCGCGTGCGCTGATGGGTACCGAGCGCTGCCTTGCAAAGCCCCGCACTCCAGCCTATGTTTTGGCTATGGACAAAAAGAAATCGACGGTTGAAGAAATTCGCGAGCGTTTTGACGGGGATGTTGAACGATTTTCCAATATCCAAACAGGCCAGTCCGCCACCATGGATGCCCCGCTGGCATTGGATATCATTCAGCAGGCGGTCGCCCGGCTTACCCCGCAGGCCACGGCGATGTTGGATATCGGCTGTGGCGCCGGCAATTTTACACTGAAAATTCTCGACGCCCTGCCCAATTTGGACTGCACCTTAATCGATTTAAGCCAGCCGATGCTTGATCGCGCCGCCGCCCGCGTTAAGCCCGTCACACGCGGGAATGTAACGTGCCGCCAAGTCGACATCCGCCACTTTCATCCACCGGCTGAGTCGTTTGATATTATAGTTGCGGCTGCGGTATTGCATCATTTGCGGACCGAGTCGGAATGGCAGCAGACGTTTAACACTATTTATCGGGCATTACGCCCGGGCGGCGCATTGTGGGTATGGGATATGATTATCCACGACACGCCCGCCGTGCAGGATGTCATGTGGCAGCGCTTTGGGCAGTATCTTGTCGAGCTTAAGGGAGCCGATTATCGGGATACCGTCTTTGCGTATATTGATAAAGAGGACTCCCCCACCAGCCTGAATTTCCAGATGGAAATGGCGAGCCGCGCGGGATTTAAGCGTTTTGAAATCCTGCACAAAACCTCGGTTTTTGCCGCCTATGCAGCCCTTAAATAATCTGGACGGCACAATCGCCCGTCGAATTAAAATTTATTCATCAAATTTTTAACCGCCGACACCCCGGGGACATTTCCCGCTTCACATTTAGCCCCCAGCGCTTCGATATCGGATAGCGACTTTATACTTCCGTTGGACAGCCCGGTTTGAACCTGCTGCAAAAACTGCGTGGCCTTATTCAAGTTGGTCGTAAGCGATTTAAGTTTACCCTCCGCGGCGGAGGCGTCCGGGTAGACAGCGGAGATGGTCTTTTGCAGATCAATTTTCCATGAACTGCCAACCTTCGATAAAAACAGTTTAGACAAATTTTTCCCTTGATTAACGATCGCCGTTTCACCGTTGACCACCACCGACGAATTTTTCAAGCTTTCAATGGTGGGAATAATGCCGCCGGTTGGAGCGATTTTATCCACCAAGGCGTTGATGGCTGGGGCGGGGGCACTGAATTTAATGCTTTTCTCCACCGTGTTTTTCAGAGATACCAGCTTTGCTTCCGCGCTAACCAGAGTTTTCTGGGCCGACGATTGGGTGGTAAACACGGATTCAACGGATGATATGTTACCAGACTTTATGGCTGAAACGATACCTGAGATGGCATTTTCAGCCGTGCTGGCCATTGAACCTGTTGACGCGGATGACGACGCACTGCCGGAAGATGCCGCCGTTTTGCTGGAATTAGATTTGGAGCAACCCCCAATAAGCAAACTGGCTACGGCAATGGTGATAGCGAAGCGTTTCATTAGATGATCCTCCCAAGACAAAAAGCATAATTGCAAGCGTTGACGCGACGCCGCAGGCGTATTGTACACGGAGATTTGTATTTGGACATGCATTTGACTGCGAGCGTTAAATGTTGATACTTGTGCCGGAGTGATTGTGGCAAGCAGCCGCAACGGTGCCATTGTGCTATAATGATGGCAGGCGAGAGTGGACGCGCGATATTGATCGCGGGGTAGAGCAGTCTGGTAGCTCGTCGGGCTCATAACCCGGAGGTCGGAGGTTCGAATCCTCCCCCCGCTAATGAAAAAGGCCGCCTTTGAGGGCGGCCTTTTTCATTAGCAGAGCAGGAGAAAATAGAACAGTTGATCAGTTGAGCAAAATAAAAATGGACGAAAAAGTTGCTGCCACAAGGGGAGAGGAGCGCCGTCAATAAAATTGCCAGCCGTGTTTTCAAGATGGAATGTATTGGCCATGATCCTGCACCGCACAATGCGGTTGCGGCGGTACAGCCACATAATTTTAGCGGGGTCATCTGGAAGCGTTACGGCCTTGAGCGGTATGTTATTTGTGTATTCGTTGAGCCCCAATCAATGTCATCGGCGGAAAGAACACACAATTTCGCCAAGACTCGTATGACCGACGGCCTGCCTGCGCACCATTTCTGCAGGCGGGGATATGCCGTGGATAGTTTGCGCCTCGTAAACATGGTGTTGATATGATGCACTGCTTCAGTCAAGAAATCGAGCGAGCGGTTATCCTATATCGTGGAGAGGGCGCGCCCACGCATCGGTTCAAGCGATCAGGGCCTCGATATGCAGCCGGATGTTGCCGGGCCGGGAAGCCCCATTCTGCCGATGTGCTTCGTCGAGAAAAATTGAAGGGACTGGCAAACCATGTCGATGGTATAGTCAGCCAGATTGAGGCGGCCGCCGCCCTTGATCCAGTTGACGAAGCAACGCCCAAAAGCCTCGGGACAGATGATAATCACCACGCAGTACCGCGACATTTCACCAATAAAATTACCCTATCAGCGGCCCATGCAGGGCCACCCCACGCCATCCCTTCACCACGCCGAGTATGCGTTCGCCCTGACCCAATATCCATCCCCAGCCGACCATCCGAACTTGACGAGTATTGCACGGTTGAATATCGTGCCGAGATGACCAAGGAAATTCCGCTAATTAGAGCCGTAATGCCAGAGCCCCTAAATGACGGTGGGTTCAATAAACAATGCCAACTTCCCTATGGACTACAAATAACACACGTCAAAGCTGCAATGTTGGAGTTCCAGTCCTTTTTAAAAATAATCAATAAATCATTGGTATCAAGCCAATTTCATCCCTTGGAAGCATTCTTGATGCCAGCAAATTTCAGCAGCATTGTCGGCGAATTCATGGGGACGGCTATTCCAAAATATTACCACGGGCTCGCCAGGAATCGCCATCATAACGGTCACCCGGATTTAGTCCCCGTTCAGACATACGCGGACAACGCTGTTCTGCACGGTGACAAAGGTATTGAAACCAAAGCATCCCGGCACATCAACGGCTGGCAAGGACATAATCCCGAGGATGTTTGGCTAATGGTATTTGTTTTTGACAGCAGTACCCCGCGCGAGATCATCGATGGCACCCCATTCAAATCGTTTCGCTTTCTAAAGGTAATTGGGGCACAGATCACGAAATCCGATTGGACCTTTTCCGGCAGATCAGGGACCAGCCGTCGCACCATTACAGCAAGCGTGAACAAGGCCGGTTTTGAAAAGATGGAGGCGAACTGGCTTTACCGTGCCGATCCAGGCGATCGCCCCCCAAGATCATCCAAAAAGTCGTAGCTGTGAATCTGCCATCCCGCTTCGGGCCACGATGCCTTCGTCTGGGACAAGCTCCGCCAAGAGCGGGACGGCCCGTTGAGCCATGCGGTAGTAGTCCACAAATCGCTCCACCCCGACAACCTGATTCCCGATTGCCTCCCCGGCCGCCACCGTTGAACCCGATCCAGCAAACGGATCGGCGATAATACCGGTACCTAATGGGAGCGCAGCTCTGACAATTTTTCGCAGGAACCCCTGTGGCTTGAGGCTCGGGTGATTAGCAATCATCCGCTCGCCCGGTGGAGTACGCCCGCTGACAATAGTATCCGAGAAAGGTAAATCGTCGTCCGTTCGTCTTAATCCGCCTGTCTGAAACTCCCGGAGGCAATCACTGACCTTCATCTTGGGCAACATTGGCTTGCGGAAAAGCCCCCATGGCTCGTAGCAACCCCGGGGCAGAGACGAAACACCGGGGAATTCCTCTTCCGCATTTTTAGGGCGGTCGCCACCCCGTAGGGTTCGCACAAATCTTATAATTTGGCCGCGAAATTCCAATCCGCCATCTATCAAGGCTGAGTAAACTAGCGGGGCTAGGAACGCATTGCTGGCAATAAAGACGTGACCACCGGGGCGCAGGGCATAACAAGCGGCCCTTGACCACTCAGAAAAAAAGTTATCCAGTCGCTTACGGCCGTTTGAATCAAGTGCAGTAAATCGGGGTAAGGGTGCGCGTACATGGCCATCAAAAGAGGGTGGGACGCGCCAGACTCCGCCGTTGCCATGGGCGCGTTTCTCAAGCTGGTCAGGGTCGTACTCTTTTACCCCATACGGTGGGTCTGTCACGACGGCGTGCAGCGTATTCTCCGGCACATGAACAAACCATTCTAAACAATCGGCGTGGACAAGCATGGACCCACCAATCCGCGTCGACTGGTAATTGAAACCAAGCTGCGTGATAGGAAGCGACTCTCGATTCATAGCGTTACCGTTTCAAAGACTTAAATACCCGGTCAAGTGCCCGACGGCGGTAAAGCCGATAGCCATTGATGGGATGCCGCTGCGCCTTCAGTTTTTCCGTTCGATCCCAGTTTCTTAGTGTTGACGCGGACACACCAAGATATTCCGCAGCCTCATTAACGGTCATAAATTCTTCGAGTTTTGACGATCCACTGATAGTCATGCTTATAGGTTATCAAACATTAATAAGCATTGCAAATGCATATCCTACGCATGTAGCGGTAATGCGCCTCCCCGATTGCTGCTTCAATTCGAATATCTTCCGAGAACAATGTCGCTAAAAGATGACGTGCAAAACCGTACACAATCCTGTACACAAAATTTTGCCAAACATGGCCAACCTGGTACACTCGGGCAAGTCAGCATGAGGGGCGAAAACCCTCATGGTTACTGCATATTCTGTAGTATCAAGGACTTAGCGTTTTGGGCCTGATAACGCTCATAACCCGGAGGTCGGAGGTTCGAATCCTCCCCCCGCTAATGAAAAAGGCCGCCTTTGAGGGCGGCCTTTTTTATTAGCAGAGCAGGAGAAAATAGAACAGTTGAGCGGTTCAGCAAAAATGAGGCTTGGATAAGAGTATTACCATTGCGAGAATTCAGAGCAATTGCCCAAAATAAGGGGCGTGGCAACTTTTCCGGGCGGGGGTGAAATCGCCAAAAAGCAGACGATTTACGGCGTTTCCTCGGAACTTCCCGAGGGGCCCAAGCGGTGATG